>JALYMS010000101.1 GCA_030773535.1 Actinomycetota bacterium
CCGCAGCGCCACCCGATCGGCGGCCGGGACCCGCTCGGGGTCCAGCGCCCGCACCACCGAGGCCACGTACTCGGTGAGCACGTCCTCGCCGAGGATCCCGTAACCACCGGCGAGCACCACCTCGCGCGCCGGCCCGACGGCGGAGATGGCCTCCTCGATGCGGCGGTCGGCCGGCGGAACGAGCTGGGCGCCGTCACCGAGGTAGACCTTGTAGCCGTTGTCGTCGGGCGGGTTGTGGCTCGCGGTGACCATCACGCCGACCACCGCGCCGAGGTGGCGGACCGCGAAGGCGAGCACCGGCGTGGGGAGCGGTCGCGGCATGACCTGCACGACGAAGCCTGCAGCCGCGAACACGGATGCCGAGGTGCGCGCGAACTCGTCCGAGCGCCGGCGGGCGTCGAAGCCGATGACGACCGTGCCGCCGCCGTGCCCCTGGTCGATCAGGTACCGGG
The DNA here is from genome assembly GCA_030773535.1 of Actinomycetota bacterium. Classification (GTDB taxonomy): domain Bacteria; phylum Actinomycetota; class Actinomycetes; order Mycobacteriales; family Geodermatophilaceae; genus Blastococcus_B. The sequence goes on from JALYMS010000101.1 coordinate 453, forward strand.
CCAGGCCGGCCGCCGCCCGGGTCACCACGGTGGCGTTCATGCCGGCGGGCCCGGCCCGCAGCGGACCGCGCAGCCCCGCCGTCCCGAAGGTGAGCGGCCCGGCGAAGCGACGGCGCAGCTCCTCGACGTCCCCCGCCGCGATCAGGGCCTCGATCTCGGCGCGGTCGCCGTCGTGCGGATCGGCGTCGGCCCACGCGCCCGCCATGCCCATCAGCTCGGAGCCCGTCAGCTCGGCGGTCACGGCCGCACCCCGCTCCCCGGCGCGATGTCGGCCCGCGGACCGGGCGGCTCGAGGTTCTCCGCGTCGAACCGGGGCAGGGTGAACTCCCCGCCGACCCGCGCGTGCACCCAGTCGTCCAGGTCGGGTTCGCCATTCGCCTCGATGAGTGCCTCGGCGTAGAGCTCCGCGTCGTCGGCCGGTTCGTACCCCAGCGCCCGGGCGGCGGTGAGGTCCCACCAGCGTCGGGTGTTGTCCGAGATCCCCCAGACGACCGAGAAGCCGGGGGACGGCGCCGTCAGCGCGGCGTCGACGAGAGCGACCGTGTCGGCAGGGGACAGCCAGGTGGCCAGGTGCCGGGTGGACGTCGGCTCGGGGAGCGCGCTGCCGATGCGCAGGCAAACGACATCCAGGCCGTAGCGGTCGGCGTACAGCGAGCCGAGCGCCTCCAGAGTTACCTTCGCGACGCCGTAGTAGGTGTCCGGCCGCGGCGGCGCGTCGACCTCGCGGAGCAGCCCCGACGCCGGGCGCGGGGTGTACCCGGTGGCGTGGTTGCTGCTGGCCAGCACGACCCGGCCCACGCCGGCGAGCCGGGCGGCCTCCAGCGCGCAGTAGGTGCCCTCGATGTTGGCGGAGCGGATCTCCGGCCAGGTCGACTCGCCGGAGATGCCGGCCAGGTGCACCACGGCCTCGGCGCCTCGCGTGGCGTCCACCATCGCGGCCAGGTCGGTGACATCGGCGACCAGGTGCTCCTCACCGGGCCGGACGTCGGTCCCCGGGACGACGTCCAGGCAGCGCACCGCCCAGCCGCGCTCGGCCAGCCCGCCGCGGAGCCAGGTGCCGATCCGGCCAGCCGCGCCGGTCAGCAGGACCGGTCCGCTCATGGCAGCGCTCCGATGAAGCGCACCAGGAACTCGCCCAGCCGGCCGGCCGCCGCCCTCCCGGCGGCCAGCACCTCCTGGTGGTCGAGCTTCTCGCCCGTGACGCCGGCTGCCGCGTTGGTGACCATCGAGAGCCCGAAGACCTCCAGGCCCGCGGCGCGGGCGGCGATCGCCTCGAGCGCGGTCGACATGCCGACCAGATCGGCCCCGAGGGTCCGGAGCATCCGGATCTCGGCTGGCGTCTCGTAGTGCGGGCCGGGCAGCGCCGCGTAGACGCCCTCGGTCAGCGTCGGGTCGAGCTCCCGCGCCAGCGCCCGAAGGCGGGCGGAGTAGAGGTCGGTCAGGTCGACGAAGTCGGCGCCGACCAGCGGGGAGCGGGCGGTCAGGTTGAGGTGGTCTCGGATGACGACCGCTTGCCCGACGCGGTGGTCGGCGGCGAGTCCGCCCGCGGCGTTGGTGAGGATGACGGTGCCGATCCCCGCCGCGGCCGCCGTCCGTACGCCGTGCACGACCGGCTCGACCCCGCAGCCCTCGTAGAGGTGGGTACGCCCCAGGAACAGCAGCACCCGGCGGTCGCCCATTCGCACCGAGCGCACCTCGCCGCCGTGTCCCAGGGCGGTCGGCGCGGCGAAGCCGGGCAGGTCGCCGACGCCGACGCTGCCGGAAGCGATCCCGAAGGCGTCGGCGGCCGACGCCCATCCCGAGCCCATCACCACCGCCACGTCGTGGGATCCGCCGAGCGCGGCGGTGAGCCCCTCGGCCGCCTGTGCGGCCAGGTCTCGGGCATCGCTTCCGGGGGGCGCACTCACGCGGCGACGCTAACGCAGGAGCTCAGGAGGAGGCCCGGGGCACATCCGTCCCAGGGGTCCCGGACGTGCGCGTGTCCGCGCCGGCTGGACCGCCGGCGGCCCGCACCCTGTCGCCGTGCAGCGCATCGAGCTCGACGGCGTCCCCCTGTTCACCTCACCCGGCCCGGGGAGGGCGACCGGGGCGCTCGTCTTCGGCGTCGGCCTGCGGGACGAGACCTACGCGACCCTGGGCATCACCCACCTCATCGAGCACCTGGTGATGGGCACGCTGCCGAAGTCGCACCTGGACTGCAACGCCACCGTCGACGTCGAGTCGACCGTCTTCTACGCGACCGGGAGGCCGGCGGCCGTGGCTGCCTTCCTCGCCGGCGTGTGCGCGGCGCTGTCCGACCTCCCCGTCGAGCGGATGGAGAAGGAGATCGGCGTCCTGCAGGCGGAGAACTGCACCGGGTCGCACCCGACTGCCGCCGTGCTGTGGGCCGCCCGCTTCCGCCTGGACGGTCCGGGTCTGGCCCTCGCCGGCGGGGGCGTGCCCGAGTGGCTGACCGAGGACGCGGTGCGCGAGCACGCCCGGAAGTGGTTCGTGCGGAACAACGCCGCCGCGGTCTGGCACGGCGACCGGCCCGACGGCCTCCGCCTGCCGCTGCCGGCCGGATCCCCGCCGGAGCGGCCGCTCCCCGCCACGCGGGTGCAGACCGGTCCGCTGTGGCTGCAGGGGCCCACCGCGGGCGCCGGTCTCCTGCTGACCGTCGCCGACCCGCTCGACGCCGCGGTAGGTGTCGGCCTCGACGTGCTGACCGAGCGGATGCGGGACGTGGCCCGGATGGAGCGCGGCCTGAGCTACTCCGCCGACATGGAGGTCGTCGAGGTCGCCCCGGGGCACCGGGAGGTGGCCGTCCTCGTCGACGCGCGGGAGGGCCAGGAGGCCGAGGTGGCGCGGGTCCTGTGGGAGCAGTACCTCGATCTCTGCGACCGCGGGCCGTCGCGGGCCGAGGTCGAGCACTCGGTCGAGGGCTTCGCGGAGCACCTGGACAGCGGGGACGACGCCGTGCTCGCCGACCTCAGCCGGACCGCCTTCGCCCAGGTGTTCGGGCTCCCGGTCCGTCCCGCGGCCGAGAGGCTGCCCGCCTGGCGGGCCGTGACGCCGGAGCAGGCGGCGGCCGCCCTGCGCGCGTGCCGGCCCAGCGCCGTCCTGGCCCTGCCGGAGAAGGTGAACCCCGGCCCGCTGCCGGGCGGCATCGAGCGCACCTACCTGTGCAACTACGTGCCGGTGCTGCCCAGGGGGACGATGTTCCGCCCGTCCCTCCTGGCGCGGGCGCTGCACAGGGAGGCCCGGATCTCACTCGTCGTGACCGACACGATCCTGGCGCACGGCGACTCCGACGGCGACGGGCACGTGATCCCGTGGCCCGAGGTCGAGGCCGCGATACCGGCTCGAGAAGGCAACGGCGTCTTCGTCGTGGGACGGAACCTCTGCGGCATCGACGTCCACGAGGACGTCTACGGCCGCCGGGCCGTGGACGCGGTCCGCGCACACCTGCCGCGGCACGTGTGGGTGCAGGCGCCGGCCGGGAGCCCCACCGAGGCGTCGGCGGTGGCAGCGGCGTCCTGAGCCGCCTGCCGGGAGCACGCGTGCCGAGCGTCGCCCAGGTGAGCCGTGCCCGCCCGGCGGGTGGGGTGCGGTGATCGAACCTAGACTCCCGACGTGCGGATCCCGTTCGAGTCCTCGTCGCGCGCCAGCCTCGGCGTGGAGTGGGAGCTGCAGCTGATCGACCGGGAGACGGGGGAGCTCTCGGCCGGGGCGATCGCGATCCTCGAGGAGATCCGGCCCGAGGGCGCCGAGGACCACCCCAAGGCCAAGCACGAGCTGCTCCAGTCGACGATCGAGATCATCACCGGGGTCTGCACCACGGTCGAGGAGGCCAAGGCCGACCTCGCCGGGACGCTCGCCGAGGTCTCGGCCGCAGCCGATCGTCGCGGTCTGGGGCTGCTGTGCGCGGGGACCCACCCCTTCACCGACTGGCAGAGCCAGCTCATCTCGCCGAAGGAGCGCTACCTGCAGCTCGTCGAGCGGATGCAGTGGCTGGCCCGGCGGCTGCAGATCTTCGGCGTCCACGTGCACGTCGGCGTCCGCGCCCCGGAGAAGGCGATTCCCATCGTGAACGCCCTCTGCGAGTTCCTGCCGCACTTCCTCGCCCTGTCCTCCTCCTCCCCGTTCTGGGTCGGCTGCGACACCGGGCTCGCGTCGTCACGCACCAAGATCTTCGAGGCCATGCCGACCGCGGGGCTGCCCGAGCAGCTCGTCGGATGGGACGACTTCGAGACCTTCATGGAGACGCTGATCTCCACCAACTCCATCCAGAGCGTGCGCGAGGTCTGGTGGGACGTCCGTCCGCACCCGGAGTTCGGGACCGTGGAGCTGCGGATCTGCGACGGACTGCCCACCCTCGACGAGATCGGCGCGGTCGCCGCCATGGCCCAGTGCCTGGTCGAGCAGTTCGACAACCAGCTCGACCGTGGCTACACCCTTCCCACCCGGCCCGGCTGGATCCTGCGCCAGAACAAGTGGAGAGCCGCCCGCTACGGCCTCGACGCGGACATCGTCGTGGACGAGAAGGGGACCGTCCGCCCGGTCCGGCAGGCGATCCTCGACCTGGTGGAGGACCTGACGCCGACGGCGAAGCGGCTGGGCTGCGCGGCGGAACTCGCCGACGTCGAGCGCGTGCTGGCCGTCGGCGCGTCCTACCAGCGGCAGCGCGCGATCGCCGCCGCCACCGGCGGGAACTTGCGGGCCGTCGTCGACGGACTGCTCACCGAGATGCGGGACGGGCTGCCTTCCACGGCGCCGGCCGGCTCGCCGGGCCCCGTCCCGGGTCCCGGCGAGTGCGGGGGAGGGCACGCGGCGTGAACCCGGTCGTCGAGAAGCTGGGGTCCGCGGTCGACGACTGGGTGGCCTCCCACCAGGCGCAGCTGGTCGCGGTGCGGCGGCACCTGCACGCCCATCCCGAGCTGGCCTTCGCCGAGTTCGAGACCACCTCGTTCCTGGAGCAGCGGCTGCGCGAGGTCGGGCTCGAGCCCCGCCGGCTGCCCACGGGCACCGGCCTGGTGTGCGACGTCGGCGACGGGGACCCGACCGTGGTCCTGCGGGGCGACATCGACGCGCTCCCCCTCGCCGACCTCAAGGACGTGCCGTACGCCTCGACCCGCGAGGGCCTCTGCCACGCCTGCGGGCACGACGTGCACACGACGGTCGTCCTGGGCGTCGCCATGGCGTTGGCCACGCTCGACGGGCTGCCCGGCACCGTACGGCTGATCTTCCAGCCGGCGGAGGAGACCATCCCCGGCGGAGCCACCGAGGTCGTCGCCTCGGGCTTGCTCGACGGCGCCTCGCGGGCGTTCGCGCTGCACTGCGATCCGTCCGTGCCGGCAGGCACCGTGGGCCTGCGCACAGGCGCCATCACGGCTGCCTGCGACCGGATCGACATCACGCTGACCGGCCCTGGCGGGCACACCGCGCGCCCGCAACTGACCGTCGACCTGGTCGACGCCCTCGGGCGGCTGATCACCGACCTGCCCGGCCTGCTGTCCCGGCAGGTGGATCCCCGGTCGGGCATGTCCCTGGTCTGGGGGGCGGTCAACGCGGGCGTCGCAGCCAACGCCATCCCGCAGCGCGGCTCGCTGCGGGGCACCGTCCGGGTGCTCGACCGCGAGCTGTGGAAGGACGCCGAGGACCTCATGCGGTCCCTGGTCGCGCGGGTCGCGGCGACGACCGGCGCCGACTGCGACGTCGACTACGTCCGCGGCCTGCCACCCGTGGTCAACGACCCGCGGGCGGTCGCCCTGATGCGCGCCGCCGCGCTGGAGACCGTCGGCTCCGACCGCGTGGTCGTGACGCCGCAGAGCATGGGCGGGGAGGACTTCGGTTGGTTCGCCGACGTCCTGCCCATCGCGCTGGCGCGGTTGGGCACCCATCCGGGGGGTCCGCCCCTCGACCTTCACCGCGGCACGTTCGACGTCGACGAGCAGGCGATCGGCGTCGGCGTCCGACTGCTGGCGCGAACCGCCCTGCACGCTCTCGAGGCAGATGCGGACGCGCGTCCAGCGAGCTCTGCGTCATCTCCACGTGCCCGGCGGCCGGCGCCCGGCGACACTTCTGCTCGACGATCCGTCGAAAGGGAACCCGACGATGAGCCCTCCCGATCAGCAGACCGCAAGCCCCGCTGAGACCGAAGAGGTCCCGGCCGAGCACGAGGTGCCGGAGGACCTGGCCCTTGCAGCTGAGTTCGAGTCCGCCACACGCGAGCAGTGGCGCGAGCTCGTGGCCGGCGTCCTGCGCAAGGCCGGCCGCGAGCAGCTGCCCGACCCGGTGGAGGAGGCGCTGCGCGTCCCGGTGGCCACCGGGGTCACGGTCGCGCCGCTCTACACCCGCGAGGACGCCTGGGACCTGCCGACGGCCGCCGGCGTGCCCGGGCTCCCACCCTTCGTGCGCGGTCCCCGGGCCGGGGCGGCCGGGGTGACCGCCGCCGGGGGCGCCGATCCGGACGTGCCCGGCGGCTGGGACGTGCGGCAGCGGCACGCCGATCCCGACGTCGCACGGACCCGGGAGGCGATCACCGCGGACCTGGAGAACGGTGTCTCCTCGCTGTGGCTGGTGCTGGGGCAGGGCGCCGTGCCGGTCGAGGCGCTCGGCGAGGTCCTCGCCGACGTGTACCTGGACCTGGCGCCGGTCACCGTCCAGGCGGCCGGGGGAGAGGGACAGGCCGCGGCCGAGGCGTTCCTCGGCCTCGTCGAGGGCCGCGGCGACCTCGCGCCGGGGGGCTCACTGGGACTGGACCCGCTCGGCGTGCAGGCGGCGTCCGGCGCACCACAGGACCTGACCGACCTGCCCGGCCTGGCCCGCCGCGCCATGGCCCACCCCGGGCTGCGCACCGTGGTCGCCGACGGAACGGTGTTCGCCGACGCCGGAGCCTCGGCGGTGGAGGAGCTCGGCTGCGCCCTGGCTGCCGGCGTCGCCTACCTCCAGGCGCTGACCGACCCCGCCGCCGAAGGAGGGGGCCTGAGCACGGACGAGGCGTTCGGCCAGCTCGAGTTCCGCCTCAGCGCGACCGCCGACCAGTTCACCACCATCGCTGCGCTGCGCGCCGCCCGACGGCTGTGGGACCGGGTCGGCGAGGCCAGCGGCGCATCGCCCGACGTCCGGGCGATGCGGGTGCACGCCGTCACGTCCTCGGTGATGACGACCCGGCGTGATCCGTACGTGAACATGCTGCGGACGACGGTCGCCTGCTTCGCCGCCGGCGTCGGGGGTGCCGACGTCGTCACGGTGCAGC
>JALYMS010000102.1 GCA_030773535.1 Actinomycetota bacterium
CGGCCGCGCGGGTGGTGACGGTGACGAGCACGGCGCGGTACCGGGCGCGGGGGTTGGATCCGGCCGATCCGCATCTGCGGCGGAACTACGGGCCGTGGGCGGCGTACGCGCAGGCGAAGATGGCCAACTACCACTTCGGGCTGGGGCTTCAGCAGCAGTTCGCCCGCGCCGGTGTCCGGGCTTCCAGCCTGATCGCGCACCCGGGACTGTCGAACACCGATCTGATGGCACGAACGGCGCGGGAAGGCGGCGCCGGCTGGGTTGGCGCGTCCTTCGAGGCGCTGACGGCGCGGTCGGGGATGACGCCGTTCGAAGGGGCCCGGCCGCAGCTCCGGGCTGCCACGGACCCGCGGGCGAAGGGCGGGGAGCTGTACGCGCCTCGGTTCGGCTCCCATGGCCCGGCCGTGCGCCGCCCGATCCTGCGCCGTTGGGATCTCCAGGAGCAGATCAACTCCCTGTGGCAGGTATCCGAACGCGAGACCGGAACCTCCCTGCACATCCCTGCCGCCCCGGAGGAGTAGCACCTATCGCGCTACCCTGGGCCGATGTTGCGCATCGGGGTACGGGAGCTGCGGCAGAACGCCAGCCGGTATCTGGCCCGGGTCAAGGCCGGAGAGACGGTCGAGGTCACCGAGCGGGGCACGCTCATCGCCCTGCTCACCCCTCCGAGCCCTGCCCAATCGGCCCGTGACCGGTTGATGGCCGAGGGTCGTCTCATTCCGGCGACCGGACCACTGCGCCTTCCCGCGCGCCTGCGCATCGATGGCCCGGACAGCCAGGCCGTGCTGGACGAGATGCGCGAAGAACGGCTGTGATCTACCTCGATTCGTCCGCCGTCGTGAAGCTCCTCCTCCAGGAGGCGGAGAGCGACGAGCTCGAATCGTGGTTGACGCTGTCTCGGGCGAACGCTCCGGTGGTCTCCAGCGCCCTGACGCGCGTCGAGGTCCTGCGTGCCTGCAGGCGGGTGGACCAAGCGTTGCTACCACCTGCGCGGGACCTGCTCCGCGGCATCGACCTCGTGCCCATGGACACCGCCATCGTCGAGACCGCTGCCGAGCTGACCCCAGCGGTGTTACGCAGCCTCGATGCCCTGCACCTGGCTACCGCGATCGAACTCGGGGCCGCCCTCGACGCGTTCGTCGCCTACGACGCACGGCTCGCTGTCGCGGCACGTGACGCAGGACTGATGGTCGTTCAGCCGGGGATCTGACCGATCCAGTCCGATTCGGCTGCCGTGGACGATCAGCGCCGGCCGAGGCGATAGCCGACCAGGACGCCGAGCAGGGTCAGTACCGCGCCACCTACGGCGCCGAGGAGCAGGGGCTGGGTGTCGGCGCCAAACGGACCTGCGGCAGGAGCAGCCTTGCCGGTGAACGTCCGGCCGCTGACAGCCGGTGCACCGGCGGCCGCCGGCGAGGTGTCGCTGACGGCCGCAACCGACGGCGCCGCAGCGATGGGCACGACCTCGCCGGTCAGCTCCGCGTCGATCGCCGAGAAGAACTGGCCGGCCATCCGCTTGGCGACGCCGCTGATCATCCGCTGGCCCACCCCGGCCACCGGTCCGCCGACCACGGCGTCGGCGGAGTAGGTGAGCGTCGTCGTCCCGGCGTCGTCGGGGTGCAGGTTGATGGCCACCGTCGCCCGAACCTGACCGGGCGCACCGGCACCCGACGCGTGCATCACGTACGACGCCGGCCGCTGCTGGTCGGTCAGGTGGACCTCGCCGGCGTACGTCCCGCGAATGGCCCCGACCCCGACGGAGACGTTCATCCGGTAGGAGTCCTCGCCGACCTGCTCCAGCGACTCGCAGCCCGGGATCGTCCGCGCCAGCACCGCCGGGTCCGTGATCACCGACCACACCCGCTCCGGGTCGGCGTGCAGCACCGCGGATCCGTCCAGGTTCACGCCATCGCTCCTGTCCCGGCGCGCCGCATCGACGCCGCCGTCCGCTCGGCCGACTCGTCCCGCATCAGGTCGTAGAGCTCGGTGGGGGAGATCGGCATCGCCGCGATCCGCCGACCCACCGCGTCCTCGATCGCCGAGGCCAGCGCCGCGGAACCCGGGATGACGCCGGCCTCCCCGGCGCCCTTGATCCCCAGCGGGTTCAGCGGCGACGGCGTCGACTGGTGGTCGATGTCGATGTCGGGCACCTCGGAGGCGTAGGGCATCAGGAAGTCCATGAACGAGGCGTTCTGCAGCTGCCCGTCCTTGTCGTAGGCCATGCGCTCGTACAGCGCCCCGCCCACGCCCTGCGCGACGCCGCCGTGCACCTGGCCTTCCACGATCATCGGGTTCACCACGTTGCCGCAGTCGTGCACCACCGCGTACTTGACGATGTCGATCTCCCACGTCGCCGGGTCGATCTCCACGATCGCCGCGTGCGCACCGGACGCGAACGTCGACCGGATCGGCGAGTAGTAGTCGCGGTGCTCCAGACCCGGCGCATCACCCACGGCCACCGGCGGCTTGTCGTCCGACCCCGGCCGGGCGAACTGGGTCGCCTGCTTGGCCGCCTCGTCGAACGCGTACCGCAGCGGGTTGGACAGGACGGCGACCGTCCGCAGCGGGATCGAGGCGCCCGGCGTGCCGCGCACCTGCACGACGCCTTCCTCGATCTCGAGATCCGACGGATCAGCCTCCAGGACGTCGGCGGCGATCCGCAGCGCCTTCTCCCGCACGCCGCGTGCCGCGAGCGCGATCGCGTTGCCGCTCATCACCGCGGCCCGTGAGGCGAAGGTGCCCACCGCGTAGCCGAACCGCCGGGTGTCGCCCGTGGTCACCTCGATGTCCTCGATCGGCACCCCGAGCTCGGAGGCCACGATCTGTGCGAACACCGTCTCGTGCCCCTGGCCCTGCGACGTCAGCCCGGTCGAGACCAGCACCTTGCCGCTGCCGAGCACCTGCACGTGCCCGCCCTCGTAGGGCCCGGGCCCGGTGCCCTCCACGTACATCGCCATCCCGACGCCGAGCAGCTTCCCGCGGGCGGCGGCCTCGGCGCGCATCGTGTCCGTCTCCGACCAACCCACCAGCGCCCGCAGCCTGTCCAGCAGGCCCGGGTAGTCACCCGAGTCGTAGATGACCGGCCGGCCGTCCTGGAACGTCAGGCGGTGGTCGTAGGGGAACTGGTCGGCGCGGATCAGGTTCCGCTCGCGAACCAGCGCCCGGTCCAGACCCAGGTCGTCGGCGACGCGGTCCATCGTCCGTTCCATCGCGTAGCAGCCCTGCGGCCGCCCGGCCCCCCGGTACGGCGTGACGATGACCGTGTTCGTGTAGACGCTCTCCACGACCACCCGGTACACGGGCAGCGCGTACGGACCGACCAGCTGGGTGGCGGTCACGATCGGCACGATGATCCCGTAGGGCGTGTACGCGCCGTTGTCGTGCCAGATGTGGACGTCGAGCGCGGTGATCCGGCCGTCGTCGTCGTACCCGACGGTGATCTCCTGGCGCTGCTCCCGCTCGTGCGCCGAGGAGATGAAGTGCTCGCGGCGGTCCTCGGCCCACTTCACCTCGGCCTGCAGGGCGATCGCCGCCAGAGGCACCAGCAGCTCCTCCGGCCACGGGTGCACGATCTTCACGCCGAAGCCGCCGCCCACGTCCGGCGCGATGACCTCGACCTTGTCCAGCGAGAGCTCCAGCTTCGCCGCGATCGCCGCGCGCACCGACGTCGACGCCTGGGTGCTCGTGTAGACCCGCAGCGAGCCGTCGTCGGCGTCCCACTTGGCGTGCACGCCCTTGCCCTCCATGGGCATGCAGGCGCTGCGCTCGATGTACTGGGTGAAGCTCAGCGTGTGCGGCGACCCGGCGAGGGCGGCGTCGACGTCCCCGGTCTCCTGGTGGTGCCGGGCCGCGACGTTGTCGGGAATCTCCTCGTGCACCGCGGCGGCGGCCGCGTGGGCCGCGTCGACGCCGACGACGACCGGCAGCTCCTCGTAGGTGACGACGATGCGGTCGCAGACGTCCTCCGCGACGTACCGGTCCGTCGCCACCACCATGACGATCGGCTCCCCGACGTGGTTCACCTCGCCGTCGGCCAGCGGATAGCCGGTGCGCGGGGCGTGCATCTGCGGGTGCGGGATGAGCACCGGCAGCGGCTCGGCCATCGGGCCGTGCAGGTCCTCGTAGGTGTAGATCGCGACCAGGCCATCGACGTCCAGGGCGCCTTCGACGTCGATGTCCACGATCCGGGCGTGCGCGTGGGGCGAGCGCACGAAGGCGGCGGCCAGCGCGGAGTGGCCGATGTCGTCGAGGTAGCGGCCCTTTCCGAGGATCAGCCGGGCGTCCTCCCGCCGGCGGACCGGCTCCCCGAACAGCTTGGTCGTCACCGCCGTCCCCCGGGGGACTCAAGTGCACTCGAGTCCGCCTTCATGGCGGCGGCGGCGCAGTGGACGGCCTTCTTGATGTTGGCGTAGCCGGTGCACCGGCAGAGGTTGCCGCCGACCAGGTCGTCGACCTCCTCCTCGGTGAGCTCGGCGGCACGGTCCCGCTTCTCGAGACCGGCGGCGATCGTCACCAGGAAGCCCGGCGTGCAGAAGCCGCACTGCAGCGCGTGGCACTCACGGAAGGCCTCCTGCACCGGGTGCAGGGTCCCGTCGTCCTTCGCCAGGCCCTCGACGGTCCGCACGGTCGCGCCGTCCACCTGGACGGCGAGCAGCAGGCACGAGCGCACCGGGTCGCCGTCGACGAGCACCGTGCACGCCCCGCACACGCCGTGCTCACAGCCGACGTGCGTGCCGGTCAGCCCCAGGTCGTGGCGGAGCGCGTCCGACAGCAACCGGCGCACCGGCACGGTGGCCTCCCGGGGGACGCCGTTCACCGTGAGGGTGATCGTCCGTTCCGTGTCGACATTGCTCATGACCCGACTCCGGACTCGTTCGGCTCCTCGGTCGCTGGCGCTCCCTGCGATGCTCGCTCGCCCGTCGTTCTCGCGTTCACGGAGTGCTGACCTTCCCGGCGGCCTCCGCGGCAGCGGAAGCGAGCGTGCGTTCGGTGAGGACGCCGACCAGCAGGCGCCGGTAGTCGGCGCTGGCGTGGATATCGGTGTCCGGGTCGACCAGTGTGCGCGCCAGCGCGCCGGCGGCGGCCCAGTCGGCCTTCTCGACGGGCGAACCCGCGATGGCGTCGGTCAGGTCGTGCACCTCGGGGGTCAGGCCCACCGAGACGTAGGAGGCCCGGACGCGCTCGACGCGGCGGTCGGCGTCCAGGGTGACGACGACGCCGGCGCCGCACACCGCGTAGTCGCCCTTGCGGCGAGCGACCTCGGCGAACGCCGTGCCGGAGCGGGGCGGCAGGGCAGGGAAGAATGCCGAGGTGACGACGGCGGGACCGTGCACCGAGGTCTCCAGTGGGCCGACGAAGAAGTCGCGCCATTCGACGGTCGAGACGCCCGAGGGTGTGGCGACGGTGATGTAGCCGTCGGTGAGGGCGAGGACCGACGTCATCTCGCCCGAAGGGTCAGCGTGCGCGATCGAGCCGACGGTCGTTCCCCGGTTGCGGATCGCCGGGTGGGCGACGAACGCCCCCGCCCGGGCCAGCAGCGGCTGGACCCGGGCGGCGGCCATGGCCTGGGGGTGGCCCCCCAGCAGTGCGTTGTGCCGAACGAGCGCTCCCACCGTGACGCCGTCCCCGGTGGCCTCGACCGCGTCGAGGCCGGGCACCCGGTTGATGTCCACCAGGGTGGTCGGCGCCGCGAGCCGCATCGACAGCAGCGGGAGCAGCGACTGGCCACCGGCGAGCACCTTGGCGCCCTCCCCCTCGGACGAGAGGACCGCGAGGGCCTCCTCCAGGGAACCGGGATCGGCGTAACGGAAAGGAGCGGGCTTCACCGGTTGTGCGTGCCCTCTCCACGGTCGTGTGGAACACCCGGACGCCCCACCTCGTCCACCGACGACGGATCGGTACCGCCGCGCTCGTCGGCGTAGCCGCCGGCCGGACCGCCGTGGCGGGCAGCAGTGCCGCCGGTGTGGCCGAGCGTGGACCCGCTCTCGGCGACGCTGCCCTCGCGGAGCAGGGCCTCCTTCATCTCGGCCGGTGCCAGGGCGCGGGCCACGTGCCAGGCCACGACGGCCACGATCGAGCCGAGCGCGATGCCGTTCAGCGAGAACTCTTCGCTGAACGTCAGCGTGACGTTGCCGATGCCGATGATGATTCCCGCAGCCAGCGGCACCAGGTTGATGGGATTGGCGAAGTCGACCCGGTTCTCCTTCC
>JALYMS010000103.1 GCA_030773535.1 Actinomycetota bacterium
CGCCGGAGGATCAGACCGCGCAGTCGATGCCCGATGCCAGCCCGACGAAGTGGCACCGCGCTCATACGTCGTGGTTCTTCGAGGAGTTCTTGCTCGACCCCGCGGGCGGTTACCGGCCGTTCGACCCAACGTTCCGGTATCTGTTCAATTCCTACTACGAAGCGGTCGGCCCACGGCACCCGCGCCCGCAGCGTGGGCTGGTGACCCGCCCCTCGGCCGACGAGGTCGGTCACTATCGCGAGCACGTCGGGCAGGCCGTCGCCGCGTTGATCAGGGGAGGGCTGGACCAGGCGCAGGCCGAGGTCGTCGAGCTGGGCCTCAACCACGAGCAGCAGCATCAGGAACTGCTGGTCATGGACGCCTTGCACCTGCTCTCCCGCCACCCGTTCGGCCCGGCGATGATCGACCGCCCCGTGGAGGACGACCCCGACCCTGCGCCGCTGACATGGCGCGCGGTCCCCGGCGGGCTTTATGAGATCGGCCACCACGGCGCCGGCTTCGCCTATGACAACGAGGGCCCGCGTCACACCGTGCACCTGGTGCCGTTCGAGATCGCCGAACGCGCGGTCACCAACGAGGACTGGCTGGCGTTCATCGCCGACGGCGGTTACGCCCGCCCGGAGCTGTGGCTGTCGGACGGTTGGGCCGGGGTCCAGCAGCACGGCTGGCAGGCGCCGGGCTACTGGCAGCAGCAGGACGGCCAGTGGGTCGCCTTCGGTTCGGGGGGTGTGCGGCCGCTGCGTCGGGCGGAACCGGTCTGCCACGTCTCGTTCTACGAGGCCGACGCCTACGCTCGCTGGGCCGGTGCCCGCCTGCCCACCGAGGCCGAATGGGAGATCGCCGCAGGCGACGTGGCCGAACTGCGCGGTCAGCTGCTCGACCCCGACCGGCTGCACCCCGGCCTCGCCGGGCCGCACATGCTCGGCGACGTGTCGGAGTGGACCTCCAGCGCCTACCTGCCCTACCCCGGCTTCCGCCCGGTCGAGGGTGCGGTCGGGGAGTACAACGGCAAGTTCATGTCCGACCAGCACGTCCTGCGCGGCGCGAGCTGCGCGACCCCGGCGGGGCACGAGCGGCTCACCTACCGCAACTTCTACCCCGCTGCTGCCCGGTGGGCGTTCGCCGGACTGCGGCTGGCGCGCCCGTGACCGCCGTCCACGACCCCGCGTCCCCGTGTGACGGTAGGACGCCAGATGTCGCGCCAGCCGAGGTGGCGGTCCGGATGGATCGCCACCTGCCGCCGGCGGCGATGCGGGATGCGCTGGAAGCCGACGTCCGAGCGGGGCTGAGCGCCACACCGAAGACCCTGCCGCCGAAGTGGTTCTACGACGCCCGCGGCTCGCAGCTGTTCGCGGACATCACCCGGTTGCCGGAGTACTACCCCACCCGGCGGGAGCGCGCGATCCTGCAGGCGCACGCCCCCGAGATCGCCGAGCTGTCGGCAGCCGACACCCTCGTCGAGCTGGGCAGCGGGACCTCGGAGAAGACCCGCCTGCTCCTCGATGCGCTCCGCGAGGCGGGCACGCTGCGGCGTTACGTGCCCGTCGACGTGGACCAGACCGTGCTCGCGCAGTCCGGCGAAGCCGTGGCCGGTGAGTACCGGATCGAGGTGCACGCCGTCGTTGGTGACTTCGAGCACCACCTGCCGCTGCTCCCGGCCGGTGGCCGCCGGCTGGTCGCCTTCCTCGGCGGCACGATCGGCAACCTGCTGCCCGCGCAGCGCGCCCGGTTCCTGCGCACGCTGGCATCGACCATGGCATGCGGGGACACCCTGCTCCTCGGCACCGACCTTGTGAAAGACCCCACGCGGCTGGTCGCCGCCTACGACGACGCGGCGGGCGTGACCGGACAGTTCAACCGCAACGTGCTGCGCGTGATCGCCCGCGAGCTCGGCGCGGACGTCGACCCCGACGCCTTCGCGCATGTCGCGCTGTGGAACGCGGAGAACGAGTGGATCGAGATGCGCCTGCGGTCGCTGCGGGAGCAGGTGGTGCGCGTCCTCGACCTGGAGGTGCCCTTCGCCCAGGAGGAGGAGTTGCGCACCGAGATCAGCGCCAAGTTCCGCCGCGAGCGCGTCGCCGACGAACTCACCGCCGCCGGCTTGCAGCTGCGGTCCTGGTGGACCGACCCGCAGGGCGACTACGCGCTCTCTCTGGCGACCAAGGAGGCCCCGTGACCCCGGGGGCCCACCGAAATGAGGGCGATCTCGGGCTGGAGTCAGGAGGTGAGGTCGATGAGCGAGTGAGAGAGCTGCCCAGCGGGCGCCAGTACACGATCGTGCACGGCAGCGACCGCGTGACCGTCGTCGAGGTCGGCGGGGGGCTGCGGTCCTACGTCGCCGACGGGCGTGAGCTGCTCGACGGGTACGCCGAGGATGAGATGGCCACCAGCGCCCGTGGCCAGCCGCTGATCCCCTGGCCCAACC
>JALYMS010000104.1 GCA_030773535.1 Actinomycetota bacterium
GGTGGCGACCCAGCGCGGCGCCGACCGGCGGGTGGCCGACCGGCGCAGCGAGCGCCCGGCGCGCGCCGCCGACCACCCCGTCACCGGACCGATCCCGGTCGTCCGGCCCGGCCGGTTCGACGAGCCGGACATCCACGACGCCGAGGACCTCGACGCGACGCCGCGGGAAAGTGCCCTGGCCTGGCTCCGGTTCGGCGGGGAGCTGGTGATCGCGCTGGCCGCAGGGGTGGCGGTCTACTTCGCGGCCACCGTCCTCTGGGAGATGATCCCGCACGTCGCGGCGCTGCTGGCGCCGCTCGCCGTCACCGGCCTGGTCGGCGGCGTCGGGGTGTGGCGGCACAGGCAGGGCCGGGAGCCGATCGGCGCCCGGTTGCTCGCGACCCTCGTGTTCGCCGGAACCCTGCTCACCATCTTCCCGGCCGCTGAGCTGCTCTCCCGCGGCTCCTGAGACGCGACCGGCTCAGCCGGCTGCCTCCTCGTCCTCGTCCTCGTCCTCGGCGGCGAATCGCTCGACGATCGCCGCACCGAAGGCGTCGAGGTCGTCTGGGTTGCGACTGGTCACGAGATTGCCGTCGACGACCACCTCCTCGTCCACCCAGTCGGCGCCCGCGTTGCGCAGGTCGGTCGCCAGGGACGGCCACGAGGTCATCCGGCGTCCCTTCACCACCCCGGCCTCGGCCAGCACCCAGGCCGCGTGGCAGATCGCGGCCACGGGCTTGCCCGCCTCGAAGAACGACGTGACGAATTCGACGGCGTCGGCGTCTGCGCGGACGAAGTCGCCGTTGACGACCCCGCCGGGCAGGACCAGGGCCGCGTAGGCATCCGGGTCGGCCGTGCTGACGACGGCGTCGACCTTTCTCGTCTCGCCCTTGTCGAGGTGGTTCCAGGCGGTGATCTCACCGCTGTCCAGCGACACCAGCTCCGGCTCTGCGCCGGCCTCCTCGAGCACCTGCCACGGCCGGTCGAGCTCCACCTGCTCCACGCCGTCGGTGGCGAGCACCGCCACCTTCATGCCATCCAGTTCTCCAGCCATGCAGGCGCGGCTACCCGGCCTCCCAGCCGGGCACACCCGCGGGTCGTCCGGCCGGCGCACTACGGTTCCCGGGCGATCCAGGCACCGTTCCCGGGACGCGATCGACTCGAGCGACCGCACCCCTGACAGCTGGGAGTACGTCATGCCCCATCCAGCCACCGACCTCGAACCGCCGCTCGGTCGCCGCGGACTGGCCATCATCGGCGGCGGGAAGATCGGCGAGGCCCTGCTGTCGGGTCTGGTCCGGCGCGGCGGGCCGGACGGGATCCTGGTGTGCGAACGCAGCCCGGAGCGGGCCGCTCAGCTCGCCGAGCGCTACGGGGTCCCCGCCCTCGAGCTGGCGGATGCGGCCGGGCGGGCCCGCGTGCTGCTCCTCGCGGTCAAGCCTCAGGACATGGAGGTGCTGCTCGCGCGTCTGTCCGGGGTGGTGGACGACGGGCACCTCGTGGTGTCGGTGGCGGCCGGCGTCCCGACGACCCGCATCGAGGCCGCGCTGCCCTCCGGGACCCCCGTGGTGCGGGTGATGCCCAACACCCCGGCCCTCGTGGACGAGGGGATGAGCGTGCTCTCCGCAGGCTCCAACGCGGCGGAGAGTCATCTCGACGAGGCCGAGGCGCTCCTCGCGGCGGTCGGCCGGGTGCGCCGGGTGCCGGAGAGCCAGCAGGACGCCGTGACGGCACTGTCCGGCAGCGGCCCGGCCTACTTCTTCTACCTGGTCGAGGCGATGGTGGATGCGGGCATCCTGCTGGGCCTGCCCAGGACGCTCGCCGCCGACCTGGTCGTGCAGACCGCGCTGGGCGCGGCCGTGATGATGCGGGACTCGGGAGAGCACCCCGTCCAGTTGCGCGAGGCGGTCTCCAGTCCCGGCGGCACGACCGTCGCGGCGATCCGGGAGCTGGAGCGGCACGGGGTCCGGGCGGCCCTCATGGCCGCCATCGAGGCCGCCCACGCCCGTTCGGTGGAACTCGGGCGGGACAGCGGGAGCGGCAGGGACGTCAGGCACGAACGCAGCGGAGGCAGGGCCTGACGCGAGGGGCGATGGGATGAGTGCGTCCGGTGCGACGGCGGCCGGGCACCGTAGCCCACATGTCGACAGATCGCCAGCACTCTCGGTCGCCGGGTGGTGACCGTGTCGTGGAACTCGCGCCACAACAGTTCTGCCGCGTTGCATAGGTGTAGTTCTGCCTAGGACGGACCGGTCCCCCTGTCCGTTTCATCCATCGCACCAGTCACGTCTGTCCCCTTACTGTCTGTACCAGCGCATGCGTGTTCAGTTGCCGGTGGGGAAGCCGGCGCCACGACGTGAGCTAGGTCCGGAGACGAAGACATGACCATGCCCCAGCGCTCGACCGCCCCCACCATGACCCGTCCGGGTGTGCCCGGCCCCCGCCCGATCGGCCGGCCGATGGCCGCCACCATGGGCCGCCCCATCGGCGCCCCCCACCCCGCCGCCATGCCCGTCGGCCGCCCGAGCGTCCCGGCGCAGCGCCAGGCCGTGACCTTCCTGACCGTCGCCGAGGTCGCCTCGATGATGCGGGTCTCGAAGATGACCGTGTACCGCCTCGTCCACGCCGGCGAGCTCGCCGCCGTCCGCGTCGGCCGTTCCTTCCGCGTGCCCGAGCGCGCCGTGCAGGACTACCTGCGCGACGCGTACACCGACATCGCCTGAGAGGGGAGAGGCGACAACGTCGTCGCCTGATCGCTGTGCCACGCCGAGTGGGTCCGGGAGGGTCCCGCAGGCGCGACATGACACGCTCCGGGGAAGCGGGCCTGTATCTGGCCGCGGTGTCATCCGGAGGATGACGATGTTCTCGGCCGCGGTGTCGCCCGGAGGGCGACCGTGTCATCGCCGCGGGGCGGCCGGTACGCTCGGTCGCCGGGTGATCCCGGGCCGGCGGCCCGCGAGTCCCCCTCGAGCTGATCATCATCGTCACGACGTCGGGAGCAACACGTGGGTTCGGTCATCAAGAAGCGGCGCAAGCGGATGGCGAAGAAGAAGCACCGCAAGCTGCTGAAGAAGACCCGCGTCCAGCGACGCAACAAGAAGTGAGCTGACGCTCATGTCGCCTGCGGTCGTGCTCGTCACCGGCGTGAGCCGGTGGCTGGGCGGTGCGCTGGCGGCCGAACTCGCGGGGGATCCGTCCATCGACCGGATCATCGGCGTGGACACCGTTCCGCCGTCACCGGCCATGCTCCGGTCGCTCGGACGCACCGAGTTCGTCCGGGCCGACATCCGCAATCCGCTGATCGGCAAGATCATCGCCGCAGCGTCGGTGGACACGGTCGTGCACATGAACATCAGCTCGGCCCCGGCCGTGTCGGGCGGGCGCGCGCCGATGAAGGAGCTGAACGTCATCGGCACGATGCAGCTCCTGGCGGCCTGCCAGAAGGCCCCCTCGGTGCGCCGGTTCGTGCTCAAGTCGACCAGCGCCGTCTACGGCGCCTCGTCCCGCGACCCCGCGGTCTTCACCGAGGCCATGCAGGCGCGGCGCGTGCCCTCGGGCGGTTTCGCCAAGGACAGCCTCGACATCGAGAGCTACGTGCGGGCCTTCGCCCGGCGGCGTCCCGACGTCGAGGTGGCGGCCCTGCGGTTCACCAACTTCATCGGTCCGCGGATCGACTCCCTGCTCACCGGTTTCTTCCGCATGCCGGTCGTGCCCACGGCGCTGGGCTACGACGCCCGGGTGCAGCTCCTGCACGAGGACGACGCCCTGGCCGTCCTGACGCGCGCGACCACCGGCTCCTTCGTCGGGACGGTGAACGTCGGCGGCGAGGGCACGCTGCTGCTGTCCCAGGCGATCCGCCGGCTGGGCCGGGTCGAGGTGCCGCTGCCCACGCCGGCGCTGGGCTCGGTGGGCCGGCTCTCGCGTCGGTTCGGGTTCGTCGACTACTCGCCGGAGCAGATGCGCTTCCTGAACTTCGGCCGGGTCGTGGACACCACCGTCCTGCGCACCGGCTTCGGGTACACGCCGCGCTACACCACCGAGGCGGCGCTGGCCGACTATGCCCGCACCGTTCCGCCCGTCGTCTCGCCCCGGCTGGTCGGCGCGGCGACCTCCCGGGTCCGGAGCGTGCTCGAGCGGGTCAGCGACGCCGCCACCACCGTCGGGGAACGGCTCCGTCCTCCTCCGCCGGCTCCCGGGCTGCGGGCGGTGCGTGATGCCTGAGGCCCGGGTCATCCCGCTCCGTCCGGACGACGACGAGCCCTTCGTCCCCCCACCGGCCACCCCCGGCTGGGAGGAGCAGCTCACCGACGCGGTGGACTTCCTGCGCCGCCGCGCGACGGGGGAGTACGGGACCGACGAGTTCGGCTTCGATCCGGATCTGACCGACCACGCGTTCCTCCCGCTCCTGCGTCCGCTCTTCCAGCGCTGGTTCCGGGTGGAGAGCCAGGGCCTGGAGAACGTCCCGTCCTCCGGCGGAGCGCTCGTCGTGGCGAACCACTCGGGCGCCGTCCCGATCGATGCGCTGATGACCACCGTGGCGCTGCACGACGACCACCCGGCTTCCCGGCGGTTGCGGCTGCTCGGGGCCGACCTCGTCTTCGACCTCCCGGTGGTCGGGGCCATGGCCCGCAAGTTCGGCTCGACACTGGCCTGCAACGAGGACGCCGAGCGGCTGCTCACCCGGGACGAACTGGTGGGGGTCTTCCCCGAGGGGTTCAAGGGCATCGGCAAGCCCTTCCGCGAGCGGTACACGCTGCAGCGGTTCGGCCGCGGGGGCTTCGTCAGCGCGGCCCTCCGTACCGGGAAGCCGATCATCCCGTGCGCGATCGTGGGCGCCGAGGAGATCTATCCGATGATCGGCAACGCGAAGACCATCGCCCGGTTGCTGGGGCTGCCGTACTTCCCGATCACTCCGACGTTCCCGCTCCTCGGGCCGCTGGGCCTGGTCCCGCTGCCCTCGAAGTGGCTGATCGCGTTCGGCGAGCCGATCGAGACGGCGTCCTACGGTCCTGCCGCCGCCGAGGACCCGATGCTGGTCTTCAACCTGACCGACCAAGTGCGGGAGACGATCCAGCACTCGATCTACCAGCTGCTCCTCCAGCGCCCCCGCGTCTTCGGCTAGACCAACTCCGTCAGGTGATGCTCTCCAGGCGGGAGAGCATCGTGTCCGGGCGCGTTGCGAGCAGGTCGGTCAAGCGCGCGCGCATGACCTCCTCGTCGGGCCCGTACAGGTAC
Organism: Actinomycetota bacterium; assembly: GCA_030773535.1. Lineage (GTDB taxonomy): Bacteria > Actinomycetota > Actinomycetes > Mycobacteriales > Geodermatophilaceae > Blastococcus_B. The sequence continues at coordinate 5,215 of JALYMS010000104.1, forward strand.
AGGGCGGTGTCCTCGGGGCCGTGCCAGTAGGAGAACATCCGACCGCTGTCGCCCAGGGCCTCGTTGACCGCGTCCACCACCTCGTTGGTGTCGCTGGCGGCGTAGACCTCGGCAGGGAGGTCCGTCCCGTTGAGGTAGAGCGCGAGCCCCTCGGTGACACCGAAGGGAACCAGCACGGTCCCGTCCACGTCGGCCACCGCGCTCCCCCGCGGGGCGCCCAGCGAGTCGAGGAACTCGGCGGTCGCCCTGGCCAGGGCCGTACGGTCCTCGTCGCCGTCCATCTCCAGCTCGATGTCGCAGGACGTCGGCTCGCCATCGGCACTCAGGGAGGTGCCGCCGCCGGTGACCGCGGCGCGCAGCGACCGCTCGGACAGATGCGCGTCGAGCGGATCCTCGAACAGCTCCCCCCGGTCCATCGGCAGCAGCCGGGCGTTGAGACGGACTTCCAGGGTCCGCCTCTTGCTCTTGCGGCGGAAGAACGCCAACGGAACTCCTTCTCAGCGAGCGGGGGGACAGGTCACCAGGGCAGCTTGTTGCGCCGGCGGAGCGCGATCGCACCGCCGACCACGCCGCCCGACAGGGCCGCGGCCGCCACAGCCGGGACGCCGATCCTGGCGGCCTTGCGGCCGGTCCGGAAGTCCCGCACCGCCCACCCCCGCTCGCGGGCCACGGAGCGCAGCTCCGTGTCGGGATTGACCGCCACGGCCGTCCCGGTCAGCGACAGCATCGGCAGGTCGTTGGCCGAATCGCTGTAGGCGGTGCACCGGGTGAGGTCCAGCCCCTCCCGCTCGGCGAGGGCGAGCACCGCTTCGGCCTTCGCCTCGCCGTGCATCATCTCGCCGACCAGCCGCCCGGTGTACTTGCCGTGGACGATCTCCGAGACGGTCCCCAGGGCGCCGGTGAGCCCGAGTCGGTGAGCGATGATGGCGGCCAGCTCGATCGGGGTGGCCGTCACCAGCCACACCCGCTGTCCGGCGTCGAGGTGCTGCTGGGCCAGCGCCCGGGTGCCCGACCAGATCCGGTCGGCCATGAGCTCGTCGTAGATCTCCTCACTGGCCTGCACGATCTCCTCGACGGTCCGTCCGGCGACGAAGGCCAGGGCGTTCTCCCGGATGGCGGAGATGTCGTCGGAGCTCTCGTTGCCCGCGATGCGGAACTTGGCCTGCTGCCACATGAACGTCGCGAGGTCACGAGTCGTGAAGTACTTGCGGGAGGCCAGCCCGCGGGCGAACCAGAAGAGCGAGGCGCCCATCATCATCGTGTTGTCCACGTCGAAGAACGCGGCGGCGGTGAGATCCGGGGGAACAGCGGGCGGCGGCTGCACGTCGGCGGCCGCGGCGGAGGCGACCCCGGCCACGTGGGCGCGTGTCTCCTGCTCGGCGGCCGCATCCGGGTCCGCGGACCGGCGCAGGCGCGACGGCAGTCGCGGCACGAGACCTCCCTGCGGTCGGATCCCCCGAGGGGCCGGCGCCCTCGACCCTAGCCCGGCGGCCGAGGGGTCCGGTCCGGCCCGGTCAGCAGTCGGCGATCCGGATCGGCGGCAGGCAGACGTCGACGGTCGACGGTGGCGTGGAGCCCGGCGTCGGGACCGCACCCGGAACGCCCGGCAGCGCAGGCGTGGCGCCCGGCAGGGGCGAGGGGGCGCCCGGCGGCGGAGGCAGGGAGCCCGGCAGCGTGGGCAGCGGGGTCGGCACCGGGAGCAGCACGGGCGGCGGGGTCGGGACGGCGCCGGAAGGCAACGGCGGAACGGCCGGAGTCGGCACCCCGCCGTCCCCTGTCCTCGGCACCGCTGGTGCGACGCCGCCCGCGGACGGCGCGGACGGCGCCGACGGGCCGGACGAGGACCCGGGAACGGGGGCAAGGCCCGGGTCCGGCACGCCGGTCCCCGGTGCCGAGCCGTCGCCGGCCTGCCCGGGCGCCTGGGCCGTGCTCCCGTCGGAAGGGCACGGAGCCGGAATCGGCCCCAGCTCGTCGGCGCCCAGCACCGCCGGGCCGTCTGCGCAGGCCAGCGAGGACTCCAGCCCTCCCACCCGCGTCGAGAGGTCCGCCAGCAGGGTCAGGGAGTCGAGGACGTCGTCCTCCGCGGCCGCGGGGACGTCGTCCCGGAGGCCGGTCAGCCCCTCGGACTGCCTGACCGCCCAGTCCGCCAGGAACGCGAGCGGGCCGGTGTCGTCGCTCTCCACGGCGCGTCCGGTGAACTCCGCGGCGCCGTCAGCGGTCTGCGCGTCCATGGTCGCGAGCGTCTCCACGACCAGCGCCGCGTCGTTCCCGGCGGCGAGCACGGCGCCGCCCGGCCCGGCGGCGCCCGCGGCCGGCAGCGCGGTCGTGCCCGCGTCCACCAGCGCCCGCACCTCGTCGAGGCGGGTGCCGGCGAGATCGAGGAGGACCTCCCCGCGCGCGTCCCCGGCCAGCGCCAGCTGGGTCTGCTCGGTACCCCGCTTCAGGTCGTAGAGGACGTCGCCGGGCCGCGCTGCGTCGGCGGCGGCGACCAACACAGCCAGGGCCGTGATGCTCAGTGCGGCGCCGGCGAGTCCCGCCGTCAGACGGCTGCGCCAGCGCCCCGGTACCGCCAGGCCCTCGGTCAGGGAGCGGCCGTCGCTCAGCAGGCGGCGCAGCGGGGAGAGGCGGGCGGGTTCCGGCCTGCGGACGGCGGCCATCGCGACCAGCCGGGCCCGCGTGGTGGCCTGCCAGGCCGGGTCCGGTTCGCCGTCGAGGTGCGGCGCCAGCGCGTGCAGGCGCGCGACGACCAGGTCGTCGCCGGCCCCGCCCGCGCGGTCTCGCACGCTCATGTCCCGCCTCCGGTCCCCGTGTGCGGCAGGCAGCCCCCGGACCGGCGCGCCCTCCCGCATCCGGTGCAACGAGCGACGCCGACCCCCGGTTACGCCGCGACCGCAGGTCCTCCTCCTCATCGGAGCCCCTCCGGCAGCAGGACCGCCAGGCGGCGCACAGCACGGTGCTGCAGTGCCTTGATGGCCCCGTCCCGCTTGCCCATGATCTCGGCGGTCTCGGACACGGAGAAGCCGTGCAGGAACCGCAGCACGATGCATTCCTGCTGCTCGCTGCCCAGCTGCTGCACGCAGTCCAGCAGTTGCTGGTTCGTCAGCTGCTGCACCACCTCGTCCTCCGGGCCGTCGGTGGCGCGGTCGGCGTCCCGCATGTCCGCGGTGGCGACCTCCAGCCGGTAGCGGCTGCTCTTCACGTGGTCCAGCACGATGTTGCGGGCGATGGTGACCAGCCAGGCGCCGACGTCGCGCCCCTGGAAGGACAGCGAGTCGATCCGGCGCAGCGCCCGTACGAACGTCTCGCTGGTGACGTCCTCGGCCGTCGCCCGGTCGCCCACGCGCGAGTAGACGTAGCGGAACACCATCGCCACGTAGTGGTCGTAGATCTCCCCGAAGGCCTCGGCATCCCCGTCCTGCGCCCGATGGACCAGCGCCCAGACGTCCGGACCGTCCTCCGTCGGCCGGTGGACCGGGCCCGCGGGTGCCGGTAGCTCCGCGACGATGTTCGGCTCGTCGGTCCCGCCCGGGGCGGCCAGGACCTCGGTACTGGCCCGCGGGCGCGGCGTCGGCCGGGGGTGCACCGCACGGGCCGCCTCCGGCGGGCGCGGCGGCGACCCGGCGGTCGGACGCCCGGCGTCCGGCGGGTGGGCCATGCGGGCGCTCGACCTCCTCGTCGCCCGCACTGCCAGGACCGTTTGCTCCCCGGCGCGGCTCCTGGACGTTGGACGCGCAGGCTGCGGGGCTGGTCCCATGGTGACAACATCGCTCCAGCCCGTCCACGCGGGCCGCCGACCAGCGGGCCCGAACCGCCCGAACGGGCGTGTGCACAGCTCCAACGGAGGAGACGTCCAGTGTCCGAGGCAGGCGTGTCCCTGTCGGCGCTCGTGCGCGCGGCGGCCCGGGACCGCCCCGATGCCCCGGCCGTGGTCGCGAAGGGACAGCGGCTGAGCTGGGCGCAGCTCGACGCCGCCGTCGACCGGGTCGCCGCGGGATTTGGCGCCACCGGGCTCGCCCCGGGGGAACGGGTCGCCGTCCAGCTCCCGAACGGCCTGGACTGGTTGCGGGCGGCCATCGGCGCCCTGCGGGCCGGGCTTGTCGTCGTCCCGGTGAACACCGCCTACACCGACCCGGAGCTCGAGTACGTGCTCACCGACTCGGGCGCCGCCCTGCTGGTGGTGCGCGGCGAGCGGGACCCGGTCGCCGGTGTCCGGATCTGTGCCGGCCCGCCCGAGGCGGACGGGGCCCCGCCGGAGGTGATCGAGGACCCGGCCGCACCGGCCTTCCTGGCCTACACCAGTGGCACGACCGGGCGGCCGCGCGGCGCCGTCCTTCCCTCGGCGGCGCTGCGGGCGAACCAGCAGCAGTGCCTGGCGATGACGCCGCCCCCGGTCCGTGCGGACGACCGGGTGCTGCTCGTCCTCCCGCTGTTCCACGTCTACGGCCTCAACGCCGGCTTCGGGCTGGTCGCGGCCACCGGCGCCTGCGCCGTCCTGGAGGAGACCTTCGACCCGGTGGGCTCGCTGCGGCTGATGGCCGAGGAGCACGTCACCGCGGTACCGGCCGCCCCGCCGATGTTCCAGGCCTGGCTCGCCGCGGCGGACGCCGTCGGCAGCGACGCGGAGCTGCGCCGGGGCTTCGCCGCCGTCCGGGTGGCGTCCTCCGGTGCCGCGCCGCTGCCGAGGGATGTCTGGACGGCGATGCGGGACCGCGCCGCCATTCCCGTGTGGGAGGGCTACGGCCTCACCGAGGCGGCGCCGGTGGTGGCGAGCACGCTGGCCACCGGCCGGGCCAAGCCGCACTGCATCGGCGGGCCGATCCCGGGCGTCGAGCTCGTGCTCCGGGACACCGCGGCCGGGGAGCACCGGGCGGCGGACGACGGCGGAGCGCCGGGAGACGGGCACGAGGACGACTCCTCCGACGAGGTCGAGGAGGGTCCGGGCGAGATCTGGGTGCGCGGGCCCAACCTCTTCGCCGGGTACTGGCCCGACGGTGCCGACGGCCCGGACCCCGACGGCTGGCTGCGCACCGGTGACCTCGCCTACCGCGACGCCGACGGCGACCTGCACCTCGTCGACCGGCGCAGCGACCTGATCCTGGTCAGCGGGTTCAACGTCTACCCCGCCGAGGTGGAGCGGGTGCTCGACGCCCATCCGGCGGTGGTGCGCAGCGCCGTCATCGGGGTGCCGGACGCCCGCACCGGCGCGGCCGTGCGCGCCGTGGTGGTCCTCGCGCCGGGGGAGCAGCTGACCTTCGAGGACCTGCGTGCGCATGCCGCAGGATCGCTGGCCCGGTACAAGGTGCCGACCTCCGTGCACTTCCTGCCGGCGCTGCCGCACTCCCTCACCGGGAAGGTCAGTCGCGCCCGGCTGCGCGAGCTGGGCCTTACCGGGCCGGACGAAGCCGGTGCCTGAGAGCCGGCTCGAGCTCCTCACCCGCGCCGGGTGCCACCTCTGCGTCACGGCGGCCGAGACCCTGGCGCGCATCGGGGCCGAGGCGGGCCTGGTGCCGCGGGAGGTCGACGTGGACGGCGACCCGGAGCTGCGCGCCGAGTACGGGGACCGCGTGCCGGTGGTGCTGCTCGACGGACGCGAGCACTCGTACTTCACGGTGGACGTCGCGCGGCTGCGGGCCGATCTCGGACTGGGCTGAGGCCCTCGGCGGAGGCCCTCGACGGAGGCGATCGGGCGGTCGCTAGGGTGTCCTCCACCACAGCGGCACCCGTACGGGCCGCTCAGCGGGCCCGGCCGCGTGCAGCGACTTTGTTCCTGCGTTCACAAGCGGTTACCGTGGCCGACGCGGGGGTTCCCCCCGCGGCCCAGTCCCTTGTCCTGCGCTATGTACCGCGCTATGTCCTGCGCGCGCGACCGCTGTGGAGAGCATGTGATCCAGCCCCGGCCCCGGACCATTCCGGAGGCCACCGTCGCTCGCCTCGCCGTGTACCTGCGGGTGCTCGGCTCCCTGGCCGAGGGCGGACGGCGCACCGTGTCCTCCGGTGAGCTCGCGGCAGCGGCCGGGGTCAACCCCGCCGGCCTGCGCAAGGACCTGTCCCACCTCGGTTCCTGCGGCGTCCGCGGAGTCGGCTACGAGGTCGGCACCCTCCGGGACCGGATCGCCGGCGTCCTCGGCGTCGAGCGGTCCCGGGCCTGCGTGCTCGTCGGCATCGGCAACCTGGGCTCCGCCCTGGCCGACTACGCCGGGTTCGGTTCCCGCGGCTTCGAGTTCGTGGGGCTGTTCGACGTCGGCGCGGCCCGGGTCGGCTCCCGGATCGGTGGCTGCACCGTGCGCCCCCTGGAGGAGCTCGAGCAGGTGGTCACGGCCACCGGAGCGACCATCGGGGTGATCACGACGCCGGCCGAAGTGGCCCAGGCGGTCTGCGACCGCCTGACCGCTGCGGGCGTGCGGAGCATCCTGAACTTCGCGCCGGTGACCCTCGCTGCTCCGCCGGGCGTCGACGTCCGCAAGGTCGACCTCTCCGTGGAGCTGCAGGTGCTCGCGTTCGTGGGCCAGCAGCGGCTGGTGCCGGCAGTGGGGAAGCCCGCATGAGCCTGCTCGCGGTCGGCGTGAGCCACCGGACCGCACCCGTGGCGCTCCTGGAGCAGTTCGCGATGGCGCCGGAGGACCGGGTCAAGGCCCTGCACGAGCTCGTGGGCAGCGACCACGTCAGTGAGGCGCTGGTGCTCGCGACCTGCAACCGGATCGAGGTCTTCGCGGAGGTCGAGCGCTTCCACGGGGGCGTCACCGACGTCAGCCGGGTGCTGGCCCGTCAGGCCGGCGCGACCGTGGAGGAGCTCTCCCCCTACGTCACCGTCCACTACGAGGAGCAGGCCGTCGCCCACCTGTTCACCGTGGCCGCCGGACTGGACTCGATGGTGGTCGGTGAGACCCAGGTGCTCGGCCAGCTGCGGTCGGCCTACGCGCTCGCCCGCGACGAGGGGACCGTCGGTCGCGCCCTGCACCCGGTCGCCCAGCGGGCCCTGCGCGTCGGCAAGCGGGTGCACGCCGAGACCGGCATCGACCGCGCGGGAGCCTCGCTGGTCTCGGTCGCCCTCGACCGGGCCGAGGCCCGCATCGGCAGCCTCGAGGGCCGGCGGGTGCTGGTCGTCGGCGCGGGTTCCATGGGTGCGCTGTCGGCCGCCACGCTGGCGCGGCGCGGCGCGGACGTGGTCGTGGTCAGCCGCACGGCCGCCTCGGCG
>JALYMS010000105.1 GCA_030773535.1 Actinomycetota bacterium
TCCCTTCCCGGAGGAAACCACTCATGCGCATCGGCATCCTGACCGGCGGCGGCGACTGCCCCGGCCTCAACGCCGTCATCCGGGCGGTCGTCCGCAAGGGGATCGGGGAGTATGGGGACGAGATCGTCGGGTTCCGCGACGGCTGGCGCGGTGTTCTCGAGGGCGACACGGTGCCGATGGACCTGCGGGCGGTCCGCGGCATCCTGCCGCGGGGCGGCACAGTGCTCGGCACCTCGCGGACCAATCCCTACGGCGTCGAGGGTGGGCCCGAGCGGATGCGCGAGACCCTCGACCGACTCGGCATCGACGCGCTCGTCCCGATCGGGGGCGAGGACACCCTCGGAGTCGCCACCCGCCTGTCCGAGGGTGGCGTGCGAGTGGTCGGCGTCCCCAAGACCATCGACAACGACCTGGATTCCACCGACTACACGTTCGGGTTCGACACCGCAGTCGGCGTCGCGATGGAGGCCATCGACCGGCTGCACACCACCGGCGACAGCCACCACCGCACGCTGGTCGTCGAGGTGATGGGCCGGCACGCGGGCTGGATCGCCCTGCACGCCGGGATGGCCGGCGGCGCCAATGTCATCCTCATCCCGGAGAACCCGTTCGACGTCGACGGCGTCGTGGCGCACGTCCAGCACCGCTTCGACTCCGGCTACTCGCCGATCGTCGTGGTCTCGGAGGGGGCGAAGCCCAAGGACGGCGACCTCATGCTCGCCGCGGGCGTCAAGGACGCCTTCGGGCATGTGCGCCTCGGCGGGATCGGCGCGGCGCTCGCCTCGCTCCTCGAGGAGCGCACCGGCCGGGAGGCGCGCGCCGTCGTGCTCGGGCACGTCCAGCGGGGCGGCACGCCGTCGCCGTTCGATCGGGTGCTGGCCACCCGGTTCGGGCTGGCGGCCGTCGACGCCGTCCACGACGGGCAGTCCGGGGTCATGGTGGCCCTGCGCGGCACCGACATCGTGCGGGTGCCGCTGAGCGCGGCCACCGCGCAGCTGAAGCTGGTGCCGGCGGAGCGCTACGCGGAGGCCGAGGTCTTCTTCGGCTGAGGTCGTGCTCCGGCTGCCACCGGCCGGGCCCCGGGCAGCAACTACCCTCAGGTCGTGAGTCTTTCCCAACCCGCCGAGCTGGTTCCAGGTCTGGACCGGTGGCGGGAGCTCCCCGCTGCCCAGCAGCCGCGCTGGCCCGATCGGGCCGCGCTCGACGCGGTGCTGTCCACGCTGTCCACGGTGCCGCCGATCGTGGCGCCGGCCGAGGTCGACCATCTCCGTGCCCAGCTCGCCGAGGTCGCGCAGGGCCGGGCGTTCCTGCTCCAGGGCGGTGACTGCGCGGAGACGTTCGACCTGAACACCGAGCCGCACCTGCAGAGCACGACACGGACGTTGCTGCAGATGGCCGTCGTGCTCACCTACGGCGCGAGCGTGCCGGTGGTCAAGGTGGGCCGGGTCGCCGGTCAGTACGCGAAGCCACGCTCGTCGGACACCGACGCCCTCGGCCTGCCGTCCTACCGCGGCGACATGGTCAACGACCTCGAGCCGGTGCTCGAGAAGCGGATCCCCGATCCGTACCGGCTGGTGCGCGCCTACGCGAACTCCGCCGCGGCGATGAACATGATCCGGGCCTACGCGCGGGGCGGCATGGCCGACCTGCACGCTGTGCACGACTGGAACAAGGACTTCGTCGCCAAGTCGCCCGCCGGCGTGCGCTACGAGGTCATCGCCCGGGAGATCGACCGGGCGCTGGCCTTCATGAAGGCCTGCGGCATCGACTCCGACGCGCTGCGGGGCGTGGAGCTCTACAACAGCCACGAGGCGCTGATACTCGACTACGAGCGGGCGCTGCTTCGGGTGCACGACGGCCGGGCCTACGCCTCCTCGGCGCACTTCGTGTGGGTGGGGGAGCGGACCCGCCAGATGGACGGCGCCCACATCGAGTTCGTCTCCAAGCTGGCCAACCCGATCGGGGTCAAGATCGGGCCGACGACCACGCCCGAGCAGGCCACCGAGCTCGTCGAGCGCCTCGATCCCGAGGGCCTTCCCGGCCGGCTGACGCTGATCAGCCGGATGGGCAACGGAAAGATCCGCGACGTCCTCCCGGCGATCGTGGAGAAGGTGACCGCGTCGGGCCACTCGGTGGTCTGGCAGTGCGACCCGATGCACGGCAACACCCACGAGTCCTCGACCGGCTACAAGACCCGCCACTTCGACCGCGTCGTCGACGAGGTGCTCGGGTTCTTCGACGTCCACCGGGCGCTGGGCACGTGGCCCGGCGGCATCCACGTGGAGCTCACCGGGGAGGACGTCACCGAGTGCCTCGGAGGGGCGATGGAGATCAGCGACGAGGACCTCAACAGCCGGTACGAGACCGCCTGCGATCCGCGGCTGAACACCGGGCAGTCGCTGGAGCTGGCCTTCCTCGTGGCCGAGATGCTGCGGGGCTGAGCGTCACACCTCCGGTGGGGAACCAGAACGGCTCCGCCGCGATCGAAGGGGACCTGATGTACGCCATCGACACCGAGGCGCCGTCCGCCGCGCTCGAGGGCGCGGTCGATCTGCGCTCCGACACCGTCACCCGGCCGACCGCGGCGATGCGCCGCGCCATGGCCGAGGCCGAGGTGGGCGACGACGTCTACCGCGAGGACCCGACCATCCGCGCGCTCGAGGAGCGGGTCGCGGAGCTGATGGGCCACGAGGACGCGCTGTTCGTGCCGTCGGGGACCATGGGCAACCAGATCGGCATGCGCCTCGTCTGCGAGCCCGGCGAGGAGGTGCTCGCCGACGCCGACGCGCACGTGTTCACCTACGAGCTGGGCGCCGCGGCTGCCCTGTTCGGCATCTCCAGCCGCACCGTGACCTCGCCGGGTGGCCGAATCGACGCCGACCTGTTCATCGCGCAGGTGCGCCCGCGCGGCGACTGGCACGTCGTGCCGACGGCGGCGATCGCGGTGGAGAACACGCACAACCGGGGTGGCGGCATCGTGCAGCCACTGGACCAGCTGCAGAAGCTCTGGGACTGGTCCCGCTCGGCCGGCGTCGCCGTGCACCTCGACGGCGCGCGGCTGTTCAACGCCGCCGTCGCCACGGGCAAGGACATGGCCACCTTCGGCCGGCTGGCCGACACCTCGTCGATCTGCCTGTCCAAGGGCCTCGGCGCACCGGTCGGCTCGGTGCTCGTCGCCTCGGCCGAGCGGATCGCGAAGGCGCGGCTGTGGCGCAAGCGGCTCGGCGGGGGCATGCGCCAGGCCGGCGTGCTCGCGGCGGCCGGCCTGTACGCCCTGGACCACCACTACGACCGGCTGGCCGAGGACCACGAGCACGCGCGGCTGCTGGCCGATCGGCTCGGCCTGGACCCCTCCGTCGTCGAGACCAACATCGTGGTCGTCGACGGCGTGAACGCGCCCAAGATCGCCGAGGCGGCGAAGGCGCAGGGCGTGCTGGTCGGTCAGGTCGGGGCATCGCGGCTGCGCCTGGTCACGCACCTCGACGTAGACCGGGCCGGCATCGACCGCGCGGTCGAGGTGCTGGCCCCGCTGATCTCCGGCTGATCCCGACGGGCACTCCGCCGAGGTGCGCGCGCCGACGGGCTCCGCAGGCACCGCGACGACCACCGGTCATGCCAGAGCGCCCCTGAAGCGCAACGTCTGGCCCGGCCGCAGCTGGCCGCAGCGGTCGACGTCGGCGTCGTCCACGTAACCGATCACCGGATATCCGCCGGTGACCGGCGCGTCGGCGAGGAAGAGCACCGGCTGTCCGGAGGGCGGCACCTGCAGCGCGCCGCGCACCATGCCCTCGCTGGACAGCTCGCCGGAACGGGCCCGCACGAGGGGGACGCCCGCCAGCCGCAGCCCGATTCGGTTACTCTCACCGGTCACCTCCCAGGTCGTCGCGGTCAGCGCGGCGGGCGAGGTGAACCAGTCGGTGCGCGGGCCGGGCAGCACCCGCACGGACACCTCGCCGCCGGGCGGGTCGGGCACCGGCGCGAGGTCCACGCCGGGCATCGGGCCCGCGGCCGAGCCGATGGACAGCTCGTCGCCGGGGGAGAGCGCCGGCGGACCGAGGCCGGAGAGCAGATCGGTCGAGCGGCTGCCCAGGACCGGCTCCACGGCGATCCCGCCGCGGACGGCGAGGTAGGTGCGCAGCCCGGTGTCCGGCCGGCCCAGCCGCAGCTCGGTCCCGGCTCGCAGCGTGGTCGGCGCGTTGTGCGCGGCCGAGCACCGGGCGCCGGTCGTGGTCACCACGAGGTCCGCACCGGCCCGCACGACGAGCCCTCCGAGAGTCACCTCCAGCACCGCGGCGTCCGCGTCGTTGCCGACGAGACGATTGGCCAGCGCGGCCGCGGCGCGGTCGCAGGCGCCCGACCGGCCGACGCCCAGCGCACCCTGCCCGGGCCGGCCGCCGTCCTGCACGGTGGTGAGCGGCCCGGTGGCGAGCACGGTGAGGCTGCGGCTCATGGGACCGCCGTGAAGCGCACCCGTACCCCGGGCCGCAGCAGCGCCGCCGGGTCGCGGGCGACGTCGAAGACGGCGACGTCGGTGCGGCCGACCAGCTGCCAGCCGCCCGGGGACTCGCGCGGGTAGACGCCGCCGAACCCGCCGGCCAGCGCCACCGATCCCGGCGGCACCCGTGTGCGGGGGTTGGCCCGGCGGGGCACGTCCCACGGCTCGCCGTCGGGGGTCAGGTAGCCGAAACCGGGCGCGAAGCCGCAGAACGCCACCGTCCACCCGGTACCGGTGTGCCGGCGCACCACCTCCTCGGGCGACACGCCGAGGTGTGCGCCGACGTCGGCCAGGTCCTCGCCGTCGTAGACGACCGGCAGCTCGACCAGCTCTCCGCCCTCCCGCCGGCCGCCGCGGGGCCGCGTGCGCCGCACCGCCCGCTCGACGGCGGCCAGGCTGGTCACCGCCGGGTCGGTCACCAGCAGCACGGTGCGTGCCGCGGGAACGACGTCCACCACGCCCTCCACCGGTTCGGCCACCAGGGCGGCGTACAGGCCGAGGACCTCGTCGAGGCCGTCGAGCTCGATCAGCAGCGCGGTGGACCCGCTGGGCAGGACGCGCATCAGGCGGCGAACGGTGTCAGGGGGACCCCGGCGGCGGTGAGCTCCGCGCGCACCTGCCGTGCGATCGCCACCGCGCCGGGGGTGTCGCCGTGCACGCAGATCGACTCCGGGGCCAGCTCCAGCAGCCCGCCGTCGATGTCCGTGACCGGCTCCCCGGTGGCCATCGCGACGCAGCGGCGAGCGATCTCGGCGGCGTCGTGCAGCACCGCACCCGGCATCCGCCGGGAGACCAGCGTGCCCTCGGGGGTGTACGCACGGTCGGCGAACGCCTCGGCCACGATCCTCAGGCCTGCCTCCCCGGCCAGCCGGAGCCAGGCGGACCCGGGCAGCCCGAGGACCGGGAGCTCACGGTCGTACTCGACCACCGCCCGCACCACGGCGGCGGCCTGCGCCTCGTGGGCGACGATCGTGTTGTAGAGGGCCCCGTGCGGCTTGACGTAGCGCACCCGGGTGCCGGCCACCCGGGCGAAGGCCGCCAGCGCGCCGAGCTGGTAGAGCACGTCGGCGGTCAGCTCATCGGGCTCGACGTCGATGAAGCGGCGGCCGAAGCCGGCCAGGTCGCGGTAGGAGACCTGCGCCCCCACGGCGACCCCGGCCTCGGCGGCCCGCGCGCAGACCCGCCGCATGATCGACGGGTCGCCGGCGTGGAAACCGCAGGCCACGTTGGCGCTGGTGACGACGCCCAGCAGCGCGTCGTCGTCCCCCAGCCGCCACTGGCCGAAGCCCTCGCCCAGATCGGAGTTCAGGTCCATACCGGCAGTCTCCTCAGGAGAACAGCGCGATCACCGGGCGGACCGAGTTGACCGCCAGGTACAGCGTGAGCAGCCAGGCCAGCCAGCCGATGACCAGCAGCCAGCGCGGGTAGCGGTACCCGTTCAGCAGGTCCGCCCGGCGGGTGGCCACCCAGAGCAGGACGGCGATGCCGATCGGCAGCAGCAGCCCGTTGAAGGCCCCGGCGAAGACCAGCAGCGTGGTGGGGGCCGCCCCGATGAGGAGGAAGGCCAGCGTGGTGACCGCGATGAAGCTCACCACGAGCAGCGTGCGGGTGCGGTCGCTGGTCCCGGTGCGGGAGGTGACGAAGGAGACCGAGGTGTAGGAGGCGCCGATGACGCTGGTGATCGCCGCGGCCCACAGCACGACGCCGAAGACCCGCAGTCCGACCTCGCCCGCCGCCGCCTGGAAGGCGTTGGCCGCCTGGTTCTCCGTGCCGAGGTCGGCGCCACCGGTCACCACGCCCAGGATGGCGAGGAACAGCACGACCCGCATGATCCCGGTGATCACGATCCCGGTGATCGATCCACGGGTGATGGCGCGGACGTGCTCCTGGCCGCTGACCCCCGAGTCGAGCAGCCGGTGCGCGCCGGCGTAGACGATGTAACCGCCGATCGTGCCGCCGACCAGGGTGGTGATCGCCAGGATGGAGACCTCCTCGGGGAGGACGACGTTGCGCAGGGCCCGCCCGACCGGGGGGCCCGAGGTGATCGCGATGTAGACGGTCAGCACGATCATCAGCAGGCCGAGGGCCACGACGATCCGGTCGACCGCAACCCCGGCCCGTCGGCTCAGGAAGATGCCGATGGCGATGACGGCGGAGATGGCCCCGCCGATCCTCGGATCCAGCCCGAGCATCGCGTTGACGCCGAGGCCCGCGCCGGCGACGTTCCCGATGTTGAAGACCAGCCCTCCCACCAGCAAGAACGTCGCCATCACCCAGCCGAGGCCAGGAGCGACGAGGTTGCCCAGCTCCTGGGCCCGCCGGCCGCTGACGCCGATCACCCGCCACACGTTCAGTTGCAGCGCGATGTCGATGACGATCGAGACGGCGATCGCGAAGGCGAACGCGGCGCCCAGCTGGACGGTGAAGGCGGTCGTCTGGGTGATGAAGCCCGGCCCGATGGCGGAGGTGGCCATGAGGAACATCGCGCCGAGCAGGGTCGAGCGCGTGCTCGCGGCCATGCGGCCGCCCGAAGCCCCGGTGGGTGGGGCGGAGGAGGCGGTGCCGGCGCTGCTGGGTTCGTGTGGCATGGCTGATGCTCCCGGTCGGTGGGGTCGGCGTTACCCGCCGCGGCGGGACGGACACCCGGCTCGGCCGGTTTCCTCGCTGCTCGACCCGGATGTCCTCCAAGGATCGGTCGAGAGCGCCGGCGAACTCTCCACATCGCTGTCGCGGGTGTGCAGGATGGGGATGGCAGCCTCCTCCGGCGCGGACGGCGTCGGCTCCGCTTCCGGCGGCGACGTCGGCCGAGGAACTGCAGAAGTACCTGCACGACTCGGAGGCCGAGTAGCTGCCGGCCTTCGGGAACCGACCGAGGAGGGCCCCGTGACCGTCACCCTGCCACCCGTGCTGCCCGCCGCCGACCCCGCCACCGCGCGGGAGCACTTCCGCGCCGGCCTGACCGTCCCGTCGTCGGGCTGGGCGCCCGGTTTCACCCAGGCCAACCTCGTCGTCCTGCCTCGGGACTGGGCCTACGACATGCTGCTGTTCGCCCAGCGCAACCCGCAGCCGGTGCCTCTGCTGGACGTGACCGACGCCGGCTCGCCGTCCACCGTGCTCGCCCCCGGCGCGGACCTGCGCACCGACCTGCCGCGTTACCGGGTGTGGCGGGACGGGGAACTGGTCGGCGAGCCGACCGACGTGAGCGACCTGTGGCGCGAGGACCTGGTCGCCTTTCTGATCGGCTGCAGCTTCAGCTTCGAGGCCGCGCTGCTCGACGCCGGCGTGCCGGTCCGCAACATCGAGCAGGGCCGCAACGTCTCGATGTACCGCACGAACCGGATGTGCCGGCCGGCCGGACGACTGTCCGGTCCGCTGGTGGTGTCCATGCGGCCGGTGCCCGGGAAGCTGGTGCCGGCGGCGGTGCAGGTCACCGCACGGATGCCGCAGGTACACGGGGCGCCGGTGCACGTCGGCCCGCCGGAGGGGCTTGGCGTCGCCGACCTCACCCGGCCGGACTTCGGCGACCCGGTCGAGTGCGCCGACGGCGACGTCCCGGTCTTCTGGGCCTGCGGGGTCACGCCGCAGGCGGCGCTGATGGCCTCCCGCCCGCCGTTCGCGATCACGCACGCGCCGGGGCACATGTTCGTCACCGACGTGCTCGACGCGGTGTACCGGCAGCCCTGAACGCGGGTCAGGCGGCTGCGGCGCGGTCGCGCAGGGACACGAGCAACCCGATGTCCCGCGTATGCCCGGCCCGCGCCGTGCCGTCCCGCTCGCTGGGCGTCTCCACGACCACGGGGACGCCGGCCATGGCGGGATGGGCCATCAGCTCGGCGAACGGGCCGACCCCGTAGGAGCCGGACCCGATCAGTCCCTCGCCGAGGTTGGTGTGCCGGTCCCGCTTGGAGCCGCACTCGTCCAGCGAGTCGTTCGCGTGCACCAGCCCGAGCCGGCCGGGGCCGACCGTGGCCTCCAGCGCATCCAGGGTCGCCGTCATCCCGCCCGGCACGGACAGGTCGTGCCCGGCCGCCCAGGCGTGGCAGGTGTCGAAGCAGACCCCGACCAGTGGATGGTTCTCCAGCGCGGCCAGGTACGGCCCGAGATCCTCGACGGTCGCGGCCAGGGAGCGGCCGCCACCTGCCGTCGGTTCGATCAGCAGCCGGGGACCGTCGGAGGGCAGCGCGTCCAGGACCGGCAGCAGCCGTTCGTGCAGCTGGCGCAGCGCCGCCTCGTAGCGGTCCTCACCGACGGCGGACCCCGCGTGGACGACGACGCCGGAGCAACCCAGCCGGGCGCCACGGGCCAGGTTGTGCGAGATGCACGCGATCGACTGCTCGACGGTCGCCTCGGTGGGGGAGCCGACGTTGACCAGGAACGGCGTGTGGACGAACGACGGCACGCCGCGTTCGGCGCAGCCCTCGACGAACAGGGCGTCCTGCTCCGGGTCGCCGGCGGTTCTCTTCCAGCCGCGTGGGTTCCCGACGAAGACCTGCGCCGCCCGGGCGCCGACGGCGTCGGCGTAGGCGAGCCCGCCCTTGGCCAGGCCACCTCGGATCTGGAGGTGGGCGCCGACCGGCGGCACGGCGGGGGAGGAGTCCTGCACCGCTAGTCGGACACCAGGATCTTGACGGTGGTGCCCTGCTCGACGACCTCACCGGCCTTCGGCACCTGCAGCCGCACCTTGCTGCCCTCGAACTTCGTGGCGTCGACGGTGAGCCCCACGGCCTGCAGCGCGGCGGTGGCCTCGTCCTCCTTCATGCCCTTGAGGTCGGGCACCGTCACCTGGGGCAGGCCGACCGACACGGAGATGGTCACCGTGCTGCCGAACGGCTGCGGCCCGTCGGCCGGGGCGGGGGAGATGGCCATGACCTCCCCGACGTCGACGGCGGCGGTCCGCCCGTCCTCGCCCCGGGCCACCTCGAAGCCCGCAGCCGCGAGGTTGCTCGTCGCCTGCTCGGGAGTCTGTCCGGTGACGTCGGGGACGCCGACCGGCTCGTGGCCGCTGCTCACGATCACCGTGACCACGTCGCCGCGCTTGAGCTCCGTGCCGGCGGCGGGTGCGAACCCGACGACGACCCCGGCGGGGAGCTCGTTGTCGTATTGCTCGATGGTCGTGAAGGCGATCTCGGGCAGGGTCTCCTGCAGTGCCGGCTCGACCTCGGTCCACGGCTTCGCGACCAGGGCGGTGTCGACCCGGAACCGCTCCTGGCCCTTGGAGACGATGAGGCGCACGTCGGTGCCGCGGATGGCCTCACCAGCGGCCGGCTCCGTGGCGAGAACCGCGCCCGTCGGCAGCTCCTCGCTCCACTGCTCCTCGCAGCAGTCCGCGTTGAGCCCGGCGTCCTGCAGCAGGTCGATGGCGGCGCCCTGTTCCTTGCCGAGCAGGTCGGGGATCTGGGTCCAGCGCCCCGAACCGAGCCACCAGCCGACGGCCCCGATGGTGACGGCCAGCAGCAGGACGACGGCGACGGCGAAGCGGGCCCGCCGCCGGCGGATGTGCGCCGGCGCGCCCGGGCGCGGCCGCTCCAGCGGCGGGCGGCGGCCGCC
>JALYMS010000106.1 GCA_030773535.1 Actinomycetota bacterium
ACGGCGCGACGGAGATCCCGGTGAGTCCGTCGGTCGGCCAGCAGTAGCGCCGGTACGCGTCGGTGAAGGCGCCGGCGTCGTGGTGCCGCTGCCGCTGCCGGTCGAGGAGGCCTCCGACGTCCAGACCGCGGGCCGCAGCCGTTTCCAGTTCGGCGACCGCCGCCGGTACGGAGGCGCGAGCAGCCGCACCCACCGCGGCGTACTGGGAGCGGATGAGCTCCCCGGCCTTCGCCGACCACGGCAGCAGTTCGGTGTCCAGAAGCAGCCAGTCGCTGGCGAGCTCGTCGAACAGCCCGGCCTTCTGGACGGCGCCGGCGAGCCGCGACAGGAGGCCGGCCGTTCGCTCGGGGCCGAAGAAGGACCGTCCGGTGCGGGTGTGGACCGCCCCCCGTCGGCCGATCGGCCGGCCGGGATCGCCGAGGACGTCGTCTCGCCGGACGAGCGCCACCGCCCGGGACCCCATGTGCTTCTCCTGGCAGACGACCTGCTGCACGCCCTCGTCGCGGTAGTAGGCGAACGCCTCGGCCGGGTGCTCCAGCAGGCCGGGCCGCTGCGAGGTCGCCACCGGGCTCATGGTGGGCGGGAGGTGGAGCAGCTGCTGCGGCGCGAGGGCGAACCGGCTCATCACCTCGATGGCGGCGGCGGCGTTCTCCTCCCGCACGGTGATCCGCCCGGCCAGCCGCGTCTCCACGATCCGCTTGCCGAGCACGTCGTCGATGTCCAGGACGTCGGCCTCGCGGGCCGGGAGAAGGGCCGCGGGTTCGCCCTCGGGCCGCAACGGCCGGGCGGGCTCGTAGTAGGTACGCGCGGCCGGGACGGCCACCAGCTCCCGTTCGGGATACCTCAGCGCGGTGAGCTTCCCTCCGAACACGCAGCCGGTGTCGAGGCACAGGGTGTTGTTGACCCATTCCGGCTCGGGAACCGGCGTGTGCCCGTAGAGCACCATCGCTCGGCCCCGGTAGTCCTTCGCCCACGGATAGCGCACCGGCAGGCCGAATTCGTCGGTCTCGCCGGTGGTGTCCCCGTACAGCGCGAAGGCGCGCACCCGGCCGCTCGACCGCCCCTGCAGCTTCTCCGGGAGCCCAGCGTGGGCGACGACGAGGGCACCGCCGTCCAGCACGTAGTGGCTGACCAGCCCGTAGCAGAACTCCTCGACGGTGCGGCGGAAGTCCTCGGGCTCCTCCGCGAGCTGGGCGAGCGTCTCCTCCAGGCCGTGGCTGACCTGGACGTTGCGACCGCGCAGCGCCTTGACCAGGTTGTTCTCGTGGTTGCCGGGGACGCAGAGGGCGTGGCCGGCCGAGACCATCCCCATGACCAGCCGGAGGACACCCGGGGAGTCCGGGCCGCGGTCGACGAGGTCGCCGACGAAGACCGCCCGTCGTCCGTCCGGATGGACGGCGTCCACGGGGCGCGACCGGTCGTCGCGGGCGAGCACGTACCCGAGCCGGCCCAGCAGCGCCTCGAGCTCGGCCCGGCAGCCGTGGACGTCCCCGATCACGTCGAAGGGGCCGGAGTCCTCCCGCCGGTCGTTGTACTGCTTCTCGTAGGTGATCGCCGCGGACTCGACCTCGTCGGCGGACCGGAGCAGCAGGACCTTCCGGAACCCCTCCCGCCCCAGCCCCCGCAGGCCACGGCGCAGGTCGGCGCGCTGACGGCGGACCACACCGGCCGGCAGCTCACGATCGGCCCGGGCGGCATTCCGCTCGACGCAGACCGCCTCGGGCAGGTCGAGCACGATGGCCACCGGCAGCACGTCGTGCTCGCGGGCGAGCGCGACCAGCGACGCGCGGTCCTCGCGCTTGACGTTGGTCGCGTCGACGACGGTCAGCCGGCCGGCCCGCAGCCGGGCGGCAGCGGTGTAGTGCAGGACGTCGAAGGCGTCGGGGGTCGCCGCCTGGTCGTTCTCGTCGTCGGCGACCAGACCGCGGAAGAAGTCGCTGGACAGGACCTGGGTGGGGAGGAAGTGCCGACGGGCGAACGTCGACTTGCCCGAGCCCGAGGCCCCGATCAGCACGACCAGGGCCAGGTCGGGGATGGCCAGCGCGCGGCTGTCGCCGACCTCGGTCTCGCGGGCCACGTCGTCCGGGCCCAGGGCGTCGTCGGCGCTCATGCGGCGACCTCGCGCGTGTCCGCGGCGCCGCGGGAGAAGACAGCCATCTGCGTCGGGGGGCCGACCTCGGGATCGTCGGTACCGACCCCGGCGAACCGGACGGTGTAGCCGTGCCGCCCGGCGACGTCCGTCGCCCAGGCGGCGAACTCCGCTCGGGTCCACTCGAACCGGTGGTCGCGGTGGCGCATCGCGCCGGCGGCCAGCGCCTCGTACCGGACGTTGTGCTCCACGTTCGGGGTCGTGACGATCACCGTGGGAGGGGCGGCGTCGGCGAACACGGTCCGCTCGAGAGCGGGCAGCCGGTCGGGGTCGAGGTGCTCGACGACCTCCATCAGCACCGCGGCGTCGTACCCGCGCAGCCGCGCGTCGGTGTAGGTCAGCGCACCCTGCCGGAGCGTGAGCCGGGCGCGCTGACGCTCGGGCATGCGGTCGAGGTGCAGCCGACGCGCGGCGTCGGCCAGCGCGCGGGAACTGACGTCCACCCCCACGATCTCCACGAGGTCGCTCTCCTTGAGCAGCGTGGCCAGCAGGGCGCCGTTCCCGCAGCCGAGGTCGAGCACGCGGGTGGCACCGGCCGCGCGCAGGGCGGCGACGACCGCGCCGTGCCGCTGGAGCACGAGCGGCACGGGCCGCTCCCCCTGCTCGTCGCCGCCGCTCGCCGGGACGACGGCGTCGTCGAGGGTGTCCGGCTCGAGGTCGTCGACCTCGGCGAGCCGGGCCCTCGCCTGCCGTGCGAAGGAGACCCGGTGCGCCAGGTAGCGCCGAGTGATCAGGTCGCGGTCCGGGTGGATCGCCAGCCACCCCTCCCCCGCACGCAGCAGCTTGTCGATCTCGTCGCTGCTCACCCAGTAGTGCTTCGAGTCGTCGAGGACCGGCAGACCGACGTAGAGGTGGTTCACCGCGTCGGCCACCCGCTGCGTGCCATTGAGGCGCAGGTCGACATATCGGGAGTCGCCCCACTCGGGGAACGTCTCGTCGAGGGGTACGGCACGGGCCTCGACGTCCCAGCCGAGCGGCCCGAAGAACCGCTCCGCCATCTCGGCGCCTCCGCGGCAGGAGAGCGCCGGCAGGC
>JALYMS010000107.1 GCA_030773535.1 Actinomycetota bacterium
CCGCGCTCGGTGGCCGTTGCCAGGGCGCCATCTCCGGCGGTGCGCCGCTCGGCGAGCGGCTGGGCCACTTCTTCCGCGGTATCGGTGTCACGGTCTTCGAGGGCTACGGCCTGACCGAGACGACGGCCGCCGCGTCGGTCAACCACGACGAGGCGCTGCGCATCGGCACCGTCGGGCGTCCGCTGCCCGGCGTCGAGGCCGCGATCGCCGACGACGGGGAGATCCTCATCCGCGGCGGCATCGTGATGCGCGGCTACTGGAAGAACGAGCAAGCCACCAAGGAGGCGATCGACGGCGAGGGCTGGTTCCACACCGGCGATCTCGGTGAGCTCGACCGGGACGGGTTCCTCAAGATCACCGGCCGCAAGAAGGAGATCATCGTGACGGCGGGCGGCAAGAACGTCGCCCCAGCCGTGCTGGAGGACCGGATCAGGGCCCACCGGCTGGTCAGCCAGTGCATCGTCGTCGGCGACCAGCGGCCCTACATCGCCGCACTGATCACCCTCGACGAGGAAGCTCTGCCCGGGTGGCTGCAGACCAAGGGGAAGCCGGCCGACGCGACGCCCGCGCAGTTGCAGGACGACCCAGAGCTGCTCGCCGAGCTCGACGCGGCGGTCACGGAGGCGAACAAGGCGGTCTCCTCGGCCGAGTCGATCAAGAAGTTCCGGGTCCTGGCGGCGGACTTCACCGAGGACAACGGGATGCTGACCCCGAGCCTGAAGCTCAAGCGCTCCGTCGTTCTGAAGGAGTTCGACTCCGAGGTCGAGGGCCTCTACTCGCGCTGAGCGCCCGCACCTGAGCCCGTCCCGCCTCGTGCGGTTCGGGGCTCAGGCGCGTCCGGGCTCGAGCAGCTCGGCGAAGCCGGTGGCGATCGTCGTCCACGACCAGCGCTGCTCCACCCACGCACGGCCGGCGGCCCCCATGGCTCGGGCGCGAGCCGGGTCGTCCAGAAGTCCGGTGACCGTGTCGGCGACGGCGAGAGGCGAGCGCGGGTCGACGACGTGCCCCGTCCTGCCCTCCAGCACCGTCTCCGGAGCCCCGCCGGAGGTGCCCGCGACCACCGGGCGTCCGCAGGCGGCGGCCTCCAGGAACACCATGCCCAGGCCCTCGACGTCCAGGCCGCCGCGCCGGGTGCGGCACGGCATGGCGAAGACGTCCCCGGCGGCGTAGTGCCTGGGCAGCTCGGCCGGAGGCACGGGACCGGTGAGGACGACGGAGTCCGTCAGGCCCCCGGCGGCAACCGCCCGGTGCAGGGACGCCTCCGCCGGCCCGCCTCCGACGAGCAGCAACCGGGCGCGCGGATGGCGTGCGAGGACCCGCGGCCACCCGGCCACCAGCACGTCCTGTCCCTTGCGGGCGATGAGCCGGGAGACGCAGACGACCACCGGGGCCTCCCCCAGCCCGTAGCGCCGTCGGACCGCGGCGCCGTCGGCCTCGGGGGTGAAGCGGTTGACGTCCACCCCCGGCGACAGCTGGGCCATGCGGGTCCGCCCCGTCAGCGACGGCGCGAGCCGGCCGCGGGTGTACTCGCTGATGTAGGTGAGGACGTCGAGGTCGCCGGCAATGCGCTGCAGCAGCTGGCGCGAACCCGGCAGGGCCACCCAGCCCGTCTCGTGGCCGTGGGTGGCCCCCACCAGGCGCCGCACCCCCGCGGACCGCAGGGCCGGCGCCAGGAGGCCCAGCGGCGCGGCGGCGCCGAAGAAGGCGGTGTCGCACCCGTGCCGCCTAGCAAGTGCGGCCGCCGCCCGCGCCGTCGCCCGGGTCGGCAGGAGCATCCCGGTCGGCCGCCGGACCACCGGATAGTGCAGCCCGGCGTCGTGCTCGACGGACCCCGGGGCGTCGGAGGCGAGGACCACCACGGCCTCCGGCGGCCGCCGGGACAGCAGCTCGGCGACGAAGGTCTGGATCCCGCCCTGCCGGGGCGGGAAATCGTTGGTGACGACCAGCGTGCGCGTCACTGGCGATGCGCCGTGGCCCAGGCCTGCGCGAAGGCCACCCGCTGCGCGGTCGTGGGATGGCTGCCGAAGAACCACTGCCAGGCCGCGGGCGGATCGGGATCGGAGATGTTCGTGGTGGCCAGCCTCCGTTGCATGTCGACGAAGGCATCCGGGTCGCCGGTTGAGTCGAGGGCGTGCAGGTCGGCGCGGACCTCGATCTGCCGGGACACGGTGTTCTGCAGCGGGGTGGCCAGGACGCTGCCCGCTGCCAGCAGGAAGAGCACCAGGGGCACCGCCCGGGGGTCGCCCGGCCCTGACGCCCACACCCGCCGGAGCAGCGGGGTCCAGCAGAGCAGCCATCCGAGCAGCGCCGTCGCCGCGGCCGCGCCCAGTGCGCCGATAAGGGTGCCGGTGAGGACGTCGCGGTGCACCACGTGGCCGAGCTCGTGGGCGACGATGGACTCGATCTGCTCGTCCGGCAGCTCGTCGAGCAGCGTGTCATAGACGACGATCCGGCGGGTCGCGCCGATCCCCGACACGTAGGCGTTCAGCGCCGTCGTCCGGCGGGAAGCGTCCGAGACCAGGACGTCACGCACCGGCACGCCGCTCTCCTCAGCGAGGGCCAGCAGGTCCGTGCGGAGCTCTCCGGCGGGCAGCGGTTCGAACCGGTTGAAGGCCGGCTCGAAGAGCACCGGATAGAGGAAGGAACCCACCACGACGAAGCCGGCCGCGACGCCGGCGGACCAGGCCCACCAGGTGCGGGGGGCCCGCCGGACCAGCCACAGGAAGGACCCGAGGGCGAGCGCCGTCACCACGGCGCTGATCGCCGTGGCCACGGTGAGGTCCCGCAGCCACAAGGCCCAGCCGCGGGTGGAGAGCCCATACCGGTGCCGCACCATCTCGGCGTATGCCGACACCGGGAGGGTGACCAGCCGGCCGACCACGGCCAGCGCCCCGACACCAAGGACGAGCTGGGCCTTCCTGCTACCGCCGAACGGAGCGGCGACGCGGGTCACCAGCCGGGCTCCCAGGCCGGTGAGGCCGAGCACGGCGGACGCGCCCAGACCGAGGACGAGCGAGAGCAGGGATGCCGGCCGCAGCGCCGCGGCGAAGGCCTCCGCCCGACGGCGCTGCTCGCCGGAGAGACCGGCGCCGGGCTCGACGGGCACGGGCCCACCGGACGGATCGGGGAGCACGCTCCACGGCGTGACGACGGCGACCACCACCACGAGGGCGGCACCGAGCACGACCGCCGTGAGCAATGCCGCCCGACGGCCGGTCATCGTCCTCCTCGCCGGCGCTCGTCGGCCGTTCCGCCCCAGTGGTCGTGGGTCGCCTGGGGGCCCACCCGGCCGATCCTAGGTGCGGCGCCTCGGAGGCCGGCGGCACGGCGAGGGCCGGTGACCCCCGGGAGGATCACCGGCCCTGGCCGATCGTGCGGTCGTGCCGGCGGACTCAGCCGGCGACGCGACGGGCGTGTGTGAAGCCCTTCATCGAGTTGAAGCTGACGACCTGGACGGGCTTGCCCGCGGTCGAGGCATGCACCATCTGCCCGTTGCCGATGTACATGGCGACGTGACTGGTGGGGCTGTAGTAGAAGAGCAGGTCGCCCGGCTGCAGCGCGCCGGCGGAGACGGCCTGGCCCATGCCCGCCTGGGCCCTGCTCGAGTGCGGCAGGCTGACCCCGGCCGCGGAGTACGCGTACTGGGTGAGGCCGGAGCAGTCAAAGGCGTTCGGCCCCCCGGCGCCCCAGACGTAGGGATCGCCGACCTGCGCGAGGGCGGTGTCCACGGCGACCTGGGCCGCCCCGCTGGGCGCGGCTCCCCCGCCGGTGACGACCGCGGTCCCGGACGCCACGGCGTTGCGCGGAGCGACCGGCACGGCTTCACCGGCGTGTGCCCGGGACACCTGCTCCTGCTGGGCCGCGGTCAGCGCGGCGTACTGCCGCTGGTAGTCCGCGATCTGCCGCTGGAGGTCCGCCTGCTGCCCGGCGATCGAGTCGACGGCCGCCCGGGCCTCGGCGGTGGCCTCGTCGGCGGCCGCCTTCGCTGTGGCGGCGTCCTCGGAGGTGGCCGCGATCTCGACGACCAGGTCGGCGGTGTGGGCGGCGATGGCGTCGAGGGTGCCCAGCTGGGACACGAACTGCTCGGCCGAGTCGCTGGTCAGCATCACGTCGAGCTCGGAGAGGCTGTCGCTGGTGTAGGCGGTGCGAGCCAGCTGCCGGATCTGGCCGTCCAGCGCACGGAGCCGCGCCTGGGCCTCGGCTGCGGCCTGCTCGGCCGCCGCCACTGCGGCCTGCTGCTGCTCGAGGACGAACTTGGCGTGGTTGAGCTCCTCGGTGACGACCTCGAGCTCGTGGTCGGCCTCGGCGACGAGCCGCATGGCCTGCTCGGGGCTGGTTACCCGGTCGGGGACCGCGGAGGCGGTGCCCGGGAGGACCGTGACGGTCAGGGCGGCCGTAGCGCCGATCAGCAGTGCGGAGCGGAACCGCCCGAGGCGGCGGGCGCCGGCACGGCCGGCGCGGTGATCGGAGGGGAACTGTTCGAGGGCATGCGTCAGTACAGGGGTCGCCACGAGCGGCGGCTCTCCGTTTCTTCCTCTGCAACCGCCTACCGAGTTAGCTGACGGGTTCGGGCTGGGAAGACTGGCCCTATCCCCTGCACACCGGCGTGCCGGCCCTACAGGAGAACTCACCCCAGGACTGCGGTGGGTCCCCGGTTCACCCCTCGGCGCCCATGCGGACGCCGTCGGACGATTCGGCGGTGCTCAGCCGAGGTCACCCCGGTGCGGGCGACGACCACCCGGCCGAACGGCGACGACCCTACGACCGTGATGCAGCCGTGACAAACCGGGGTGCTGAGGCAGGTGTGATGCACATCGCTGGCCCACCGGCGCGCCTTCCGGATCCCTGGGCATTCTCGTCTAGGCGCCCTCCATCGCCACGTGACCAGGACCACAGCGGCCGGGCGCTGATCAACCCGTGCGTCGGTCGGCGCCCGGCCCGTCGTCCGGGGCGCCGCGATGACGCAGCGGAGGCACAAGTCCGACCTCGGCCAGGGCGCGCACGGCCCGGCGCTCGACCTCGTCGAACTCGACGACCACCCCCGGCGGTGGCAGCACGACGTCCTCCGCGGTCATCGTGCGTTCGGCGTCGGGCTCTGCCGGTTCCGCCGCGGACGACTCCGCCCCCCGAGGGAGGCGGGCGCGTGCCGAAATCGGCACTACCACC
Organism: Actinomycetota bacterium; assembly: GCA_030773535.1. GTDB lineage: Bacteria > Actinomycetota > Actinomycetes > Mycobacteriales > Geodermatophilaceae > Blastococcus_B. Next base: position 5,167 of record JALYMS010000107.1, read on the forward strand.
GGGTCGACGCCCTTCCAGCCGGGCGGCGCCCCCAGCAGGACGGTGACGACGCAGTCGGCGCAGCCGGTGCCACGGGCGGTACAGGTGTCGCAGTCGATGAGCATGTCGTTTCTCCTCCGTGAGTCCTCCGCACGGTAGGAGCGGCCACCGACATTTCTGCGGCGGGAACTGAGG
>JALYMS010000108.1 GCA_030773535.1 Actinomycetota bacterium
GCCAACGGGCCCGCGACGAGGCGGCCGCCCCTGCGGCGGCCTCGTCCACGCCTGCGCCCCGGCCGTCGGCGCGGAAGGCGCCGGCCGGAGCGACGTCCCGATCCGATGCCGGGGATCAGGCGGCCGGCTCGCGCCCGTCGCGCACGAGGGCCGCTGCATCCGCGTCGGCGTACATGTCGTCGTCCACGGCGGCGGCCGACGGGGCCGGCCGGCGGATCTCGGGACTCGTGCTCGTGCTGGCGCTGCTCTGCACCCTCGCCGCGGCGGGAGCGGGCTTCCTGCTCTGGCAGCGGCTGAATCCCAGCCACGTCGACACCTCGGTCCTCAGCGCCACCCGCAGCGGCGTCCAGGCGCTCTACGCCTACGACTACCACGACTCCGAGGGGAGCGTGGCCCGGAAGCTCGACGTGCTCACCGGCGAACTCCGGGAGCAGTACGAGACCGACCTGTCCTCGGGCGGCATCCTGGAGACCTACGAGCAGGTCTCGGCGACCACCAGCTACGAGGTCGTCGACGTGGGGCTGCAGCGGATCAACGAGGCACAGGACAACGCGACCCTGGTCGTCTTCGGCCAGTACGTCGTGGAGTCGGTCACCACCGGCTCGCAAGCGGCGCCGGAGGGCTCGGAGTGCGAGGTGCCCCCCGAAGGCGCCCAGTCCTGCACCCAGACGGTGCAGGTCGGGGTGGTGCAGGTCGACGGGGAGTGGAAGATCGACGAGCTGACCCTGCTGACCACCAGCTGAGCCGGCCCCGACGGACTCTCCGACGCAGGCGGCGTGGCAGCTTCGGAGGGGCCCGGCTGCTGGCATCATGTGCCGCGGCACCCCTGCCGCTCCATGGCCCGTCCCCGGGGACTGTGGCGCCGGTCGCACCGGCCCTCCCGGCGTGGACAGGGCCGCTGAGCGAGGGTAGGGTCTCCTGTTGCGCTGCCCTCTGACTGCCTGCCCGCCGAGACGGGTCACCAGGAGTGCCCGGGATCCGTCCCGGTCACCTCGTTGATCGGCCCCCGGACGTCGGACAGACCAGGTGGACAGCTCCGCCATTACCGACGACGACCCCGCACAGTCCCGCTCGCACGTCGTGAGGTCCTTGGAAGGACGCATCTTGGCAGGCTCTCGCCCCACCAGCATCAACCCCAGCAGCACGGAATCCGGCACCACCCGAACCGCCCCGCAGCAGCCCCAGTCCGGCACCCGGACCGGTGAGGCCGACCAGCAGAAGATCCCCGGCGCCCCGCTCCGCGTCTCCTTCGCCAAGATCCAGGAGCCTCTCGAGGTCCCGGATCTCCTGGCCCTGCAGACGGCGTCCTTCGACTGGCTGATCGGCAGCCCCGAGTGGCGGGCCACCCTCTCGCCCGAGGAGCAGGCCGACGCCGTCGGCGGCCTCGCCGAGATCCTCGAGGAGATCTCTCCGATCGAGGACTTCAGCGGCTCCATGTCGCTGTCCTTCTCCAACCCGCGCTTCGAGGACGTCAAGGCGTCCCTCGAGGAGTGCAAGGACAAGGACATGACCTACGCCGCGCCGCTGTTCGTCACCGCGGAGTTCATGAACAACACCACCGGCGAGATCAAGAGCCAGACGGTGTTCATGGGCGACTTCCCGATCATGACGAACAAGGGCACGTTCGTCATCAACGGGACCGAGCGCGTCGTCGTCTCCCAGCTGGTGCGCAGCCCCGGTGTCTACTTCGACAAGGCGCTGGACAAGACCTCGGACAGGGACGTCTTCAGCGCCAAGGTCATCCCCAGCCGCGGTGCCTGGCTCGAGTTCGACGTCGACAAGCGCGACACCGTCGGCGTGCGGATCGACCGCAAGCGCCGCCAGCCCGTCACGGTCCTGCTGAAGGCCCTGGGCTGGACCGAGGACCGCATCCGCGAGCACTTCCAGTGGTCGCCGACGATCCTCGCCACGCTCGAGAAGGACCACGTCGCCGGGCAGGACGAGGCGTTGCTGGACATCTACCGCAAGCTGCGTCCGGGTGAGCCGCCGACCCGCGAGTCGGCGCAGGCCCTGCTGGAGAACCTCTTCTTCAACGCGAAGCGGTACGACCTCGCCAAGGTCGGCCGCTACAAGGTGAACAAGAAGCTCGGCGTCTCGGTGCCGCAGAGCACCAGCACGCTGACCGAGGACGACATCGTCGCCACCATCGAGTACGTCGTGCGCCTCCACGCCGGCGAGCCCGAGCACGGCACCGACGACATCGACCACTTCGGCAACCGGCGCCTGCGCACCGTGGGCGAGCTGATCCAGAACCAGATCCGGGTCGGCCTCTCCCGCATGGAGCGCGTGGTCCGCGAGCGGATGACCACCCAGGACGTCGAGGCGATCACGCCGCAGACCCTGATCAACATCCGGCCGGTCGTCGCCTCCATCAAGGAGTTCTTCGGCACCAGCCAGCTGTCCCAGTTCATGGACCAGACCAACCCGCTCGCCGGCCTGACCCACAAGCGCCGCCTGTCGGCGCTGGGCCCGGGTGGTCTGTCTCGGGAGCGGGCCGGCATGGAGGTCCGCGACGTGCACCCCAGCCACTACGGCCGGATGTGCCCGATCGAGACGCCGGAAGGCCCGAACATCGGCCTGATCGGCTCGCTGTCGGCGTTCGCGCGGGTCAACCCGTTCGGCTTCATCGAGACCCCGTACCGCCGGGTCGAGAACGGCACGGTCACGACGCAGATCGACTACCTGACCGCCGACGAGGAGGACCGCTTCGTCGTCGCGCAGGCCAACTCCCCGCTCGACGCGCAGGGCCGCTTCGCCGAGGAGCGGGTGCTGGTCCGCACCAAGGGCGGTGAGGTCGACTACCTCGTTCCCGAGAACGTCGACTACATGGACGTCTCACCGCGGCAGATGACCTCGGTCGCCACCGCGATGATCCCGTTCCTCGAGCACGACGACGCCAACCGCGCGCTCATGGGCGCCAACATGCAGCGGCAGGCGGTGCCGCTGCTGCGCAGCGAGGCCCCGCTGGTCGGTACCGGCATGGAGCTGCGGGCCGCGGTCGACGCGGGCGACGTCGTGGTGGCGGAGAAGGCCGGTGTGGTCGAGGACTCCACCGCCGACTACGTCACGGTCATGGCCGACGACGGCACCCGGCAGACCTACCGGCTGCTGAAGTTCCGCCGCTCGAACCAGGGCACCTCGATCAACCAGAGCCCCGTCGTCGACGAGGGCCAGCGGGTCGAGGTCGGCCAGGTCATCGCCGACGGGCCGTGCACCGACGAGGGCGAGATGGCGCTGGGCAAGAACCTGCTCGTCGCCTTCATGCCGTGGGAGGGCCACAACTACGAGGACGCGATCATCCTGTCGCAGCGCCTCGTGCAGGACGACGTCCTGTCCTCGATCCACATCGAGGAGT
>JALYMS010000109.1 GCA_030773535.1 Actinomycetota bacterium
CTCCGGCGGGGTCCAGTCGGTGAAGTCCCGCCAGATGGCCATGGACCGGGTCATGGGGGTGTCGACGACGCCGGGCGCGACGTCGAAGGCGTGCACCCCGCTGCCCTGCAGCGACAGATCCAGCGCCTCGGTGAGCCGCATCAGGCCGGTCTTGGCCACCGAGTACGCCGAGTAGTCGCGGTTGGCGTGGGTGCTCATGCCGCTGGCCAGGTTGACCACCCGGCCGTGCCCGCGGGCGAGCATGCCGGGCACGACGGCCCGGGCCATCAGCTGGGCGCCCTTGACGTGGCTGGCCACGACGTCCCACCACTGGTCGGGGTCGGCCTCCCACACCGGCACCTCGGCGGCGTCGATGACCCCGGCGTTGTTGACCAGCAGGTCGACCCGCCCGAGGTCGTCGGCCACCCGCGCGACCGCGGCGTCGACGGCGGCGCGGTCTGTCACGTCGGCGGCCACGGCGAGGGTCCGGGCTCCGGTCGCCTCCGCGATCTCGATCATCGCCGCGCTCAGCCGCTCCTCGTTGCGGGCCAGGCCCGCCACCGCTGCCCCACGGGCCGCCAGACCCTCGACGAGTGCCCGGCCGATCCCCGTCGACGCCCCGGTGACCAGGGCGACCTGACCGCTCAGCTCAGGCACGAAGCACCGCTCCGGTCCGGCCGGCGGCGGCCGCGACGGCGCTCTCACGCACCGCGGCAGCCTCCTCACCGGTGAGCGTCCGGTTCGACGCCCGCAGCGTCAGGGCGTACGCGAGCGACCGCGACCCGGCCGGCACCGGGGCGCCGGTGTAGACGTCGAAGAGGCGCAGGGACTCCAGCAGCTCCCCCGCGCCCTCGCGCAATGCCTGCTCCACCTCGGCGGCGGGCACCGCGTCGTCCACCACGAGCGCCAGGTCGAGCAGCACCGGCGGGAAGCTGGAGATGGCGGGGCCGATCGGCACCCCGGTCGGCGGGAGGGCATCGACGTCGAGCTCCATGGCCGACGTGCGCGGCGGCAGCTCCAGTGCGGCGCAGACGCGCGGGTGCAGCTCGCCGGCGTGGCCGACCACCCGGTCACCGACGACGAGCTCCGCGCAGCGACCCGGGTGCCACGGTGCCTGCTCCCCCGTGCGCACGGCGAGCTCGACGCCCGAGGCGGCCGCGACCAGCCGGGCTGCCTGGACGGCGTCGGCCCAGGTGGCGGGGCGACCGGGTCCCCACCAGCCACGTGGCTCGCGGTGCCCGGCCAGTGCCACGGCCACGTGCCACGGCTGGTCAGGGACGGCACCTAGTAGGGCAGCCAGCTCGTCGTCGTCCGGGCGCCGGTCGACGCCGGGCAGCGGTGCCGGCGTGCGGCGGTCGCCGGGGAACACCGCTCCGTGCTCGAACAGGGCCAGGTCCCGCTGCCCCCGCGACAGGTTGCGGGCCAGCGTGGCCAGCAGCCCGGGCAGCAGCGTCGTCCGGAGGGCCGGCTCCTCCTCGGACAGCGGATTGCGGAGGGTGACAACCCGGCGGCGCGGATCGTCCTCGGCCAGACCGAGGGCGTCCAGCGCCGGCGTCCCGACGAAGGGATAGGCCGGCGCCTCCACGTAACCGGCCTCGGCCAGCGCGCGGCCGACCCCGCGCCGCCGCCGCTGGACGTCGGAGAGCCCACGGCCGGGAGGCGCCGTCGGCAGCACCGATGGGACGTCGTCGTAGCCGGCGAGGCGGACGACCTCCTCGACGAGGTCGGCGGGATCGGTGAGGTCGGGCCGCCACGTCGGCGGGGTGACGGCCAGCGGGTTACCGGTGGCGTCGACGTCGCAACCCACGGCACCGAGCAGCTCGACCACCCGGGACGCGGAGTAGGGCACCCCGGCCACCCGCGCGGGCTCGGCCGCGTCGAGGGCGATGGGAGCGCGCGGTGCCCGCGTGTCGAGGTCGACCAGCCCGCCGACCACCCGCGCTGCCCCGTACTCGGCCAGCAGCTCGGCGGCGCGAGCGAGCGCGACGACGGTCATCTCCGGGTCGACCCCGCGCTCGAAGCGCTTGGCCGCCTCGCTGGGCAGCCGGTGCCGCCGGGCGGTGCGGGCCACCCCCGTGGGCTCCCAGTGCGCCGCCTCGAGCAGCACGGCGGTGGTGCCGGTCCCGATCTCGGTGGATGCGCCGCCCATGACGGCGGCGAGCCCGATCGGGCCGGTGTCGTCGGTGATCAGCAGGTCGTCGGAGGCCAGCGCCCGGGTGGCGCCGTCCAGGGTCGTGAGTTTCTCCCCCTCGCAGGCCAGCCGGACGGTGATCGGCCCCGTCACGGCGGCGCGGTCGAAGGCGTGCATCGGCTGGCCCAGCTCGAGCATCACGTAGTTGGTGACGTCGACGGCGAGGGAGATGCTGCGCACGCCGGCCTGCGCGAGGCGGCGGCGGATCCACCACGGGCTCGGCGCTGCCGGGTCCAGGTCCTCCATCGCGATCATCGAGAACCGGTCGCAGCGGTCGGCGTCGGCGACGGTGACCTGCCATGCGGGCTCGCCGGCCCGGACTGGCGGGGTGGCGGCGCCCGGATCGCGCCACGGCGCCGCCAGGCCGGTGCCCATCTCGCGGGCGACGCCGCGCATGGACAGGCAGTAGCCACGGTCGGGGGTGACGGCCAGCTCGATGACGACGTCGTCCAGACCGGCCACCGGCCCGGCCGGGGTGCCCGGCGGCGGAACATTGGCGCTGTCGCCGCCCAGCACCAGGATGCCGGCGTGGTCCTCACCGATACCGAGCTCGCGGACCGAGCAGATCATCCCGTCGGAGACGTGGTCGTAGGTCTTGCGTGCGGCGATCGCGAAGCCACCGGGCAGGACCGCGCCCGGCAGCGCGACGACGACCGTGTCGCCCGCCGCGAAGTTCGTGGCGCCGCAGACGATGCCCCGAGGATCGCCCTCCCCGACGTCGACCTGCGTGTAGCGGATCGGCTTCTTGAAGCCGGTCAGCTCCTCGATCTCCAGCACCTTCCCGACGACGAGCGGGCCGGTGACCTGCTCGGGCCGGTGGATCTCCTCCACCTCGAGGCCGAGACGGACGAAGGCGGTGTCGAGGTCCTCGACCGACGTCCCGGCGGGGACGTCGACGTACTCGGCCAGCCAGCCGATCGGGACTCTCACTGGTCGACTCCGAACGCTCGGGTGAACCGGACATCGCCCTCGACGATGTCGCGCATGTCGCCGACGCCGGAGCGGAACTGCAGGGCGCGCTCGATGCCCATGCCGAAGGCGAAGCCGGAGTACTCCTCCGGGTCGACGCCGCAGGCGACGAGCACCCGCGGGTTGACCATGCCGCAGCCGCCCCACTCGACCCAGCGCGGTCCGTCCCGGTGCTCGGGGAACCAGACGTCGAACTCCGCCGACGGCTCGGTGAACGGGAAGTAGGAGGGCCGCCACCGGGTGACGGCGTCCGCGCCGAACAGCGACCGGGCCAGGTGGTCCAGCGTGCCGCGCAGGTGCGCCATCGTCAGGCCGCGGTCGACCGCCAGCCCCTCCACCTGGTGGAAGACGGGAGTGTGCGTGGCGTCGAGCTCGTCGGTCCGGTAGACCCGCCCCGGCGCGACGACGTAGACCGGCGGCCTACGGGCAAGCAGCGTGCGGGCCTGCACCGGGCTGGTGTGCGTGCGCAGCACCAGACCGGAGTCCTCGGGCGCCACGAAGAGGGTGTCCATCATCGTGCGGGCCGGATGGTCGCGGCCGATGTTGAGCGCGTCGAAGTTCAGCCACTCGGCCTCGAGCTCGGGCCCGTCGGCGACCTCGTAACCCATGCCCACGAAGATGTCCGCGATCCGCTCCATCAGCGTGGTGATCGGGTGCCGGGCGCCGCGCGGCGTGCGGTCCCAGGGCAGCGTGACGTCGACCCGCTCCTCGGCCAGCACGCGGGCGTCCCGTTCGGCCTCGAGCTCGGCCAGTCGCTCGGCGTAGGCCGCGGCGACCGCGTCACGGGCGGCGTTGACCCGCTTCCCGGCGTCGCTGCGGGCGGCGGGCGGCAGCGCACCGAGCTCACGGCGAGCGAGCAGGACCGGGGACCGGTCACCGAGGTGGGCCGGCCGGGCGACGGCCAGCGCCTCCAGGTCGCCCGCGGCCGCGAACGCCTTCTGCGCGGCCGTCACCGCCTCGTCAAGGGCCTCGGGCGAGAGCGCGGCGACCTGCTTGGGGTCGTAGGGATCGTTGGCGCCGGACACGGGACGCCATTCTGCCCGCCGTCCCCGCGCCCCCGCGCCTGGGTTCTGGACCCGCCGCGGGCGGGTGCTAGAACGACGGACGGGTCGCCGACGCGGCTCAGGAACCGGAGGTCGGCGTGGCGGTCGTGCTGGCGCTGGCCTCGGCCGTCGTCTACGGCGCGGCGGACTTCCTCGGCGGGCTGGCCAGCCGGCGGACGTCGGTGTTCGGTGTGGTCGCGATGTCGCAGCTGGTGGGACTCGTCGCCCTGCTGGCGCTGCTCCCCTGGTTGGGGGGGCCGGTCGGACCCACAGACCTCGCGTGGGGTGCCGCCGCGGGCCTCGCCGGTGCCGCCGGCCTGGTGGTCTTCTTCCGCGCCCTCGCCGGCGGCGTGATGAGCGTGATCGCCCCGGTCACCGCCGTCACCGCTGCCGCCGTCCCGGTGCTGGTGGGCCTTCTCGCCGGCGACCGGATCGGGCCGTGGGCCGCGGTCGGGATCGCCCTGGCGCTCGCCGCGGTGGTCCTGGTGTCGGCCGAGGGCGGTCTGTCGGCGCTGCGGACGGCGCGGCCGGCCAGCGTCGTGCCCGCGCTCGTCGCCGGCGCTGCTTTCGGCCTCTTCTTCGTGCTGCTGGACCGCACGTCGCAGACCTCGGGACTCACCCCGCTGGTCGCGGCCCGGGTGACCTCGGTCGCGCTCGTCGTGGTGGTGGCGGTGGCCGGCCGGCGGTCGCTACGGGTCACCCGGGCGGCGCTTCCCCTCGTGGCGCTGTCGGGGATCGGCGACATGAGCGCGAACGCGTTGTTCCTCCTGGCGACCCAGCAGGAGGGCCAGCTCGCGATCACCGGCGTGCTGGCCTCGCTCTACCCGGTGACCACGGTGCTGCTCGCTCAGGCGCTGCTGCGCGAACGCCTCGTCGGCGCGCAGGTGGCAGGCCTCGGCGCGGCCGTGGTCGCCGTCGTCCTCATCACGCTGCCCGGCTGATTGCTCCGCTTCTCACCGTGGCGGCAGCAGCGCGCCGAGGCCTCCGTACGCCAGATCGGTGAGCTGGTCGACGAGCTCGGCCGGGCCCACCAGGCGGGTGCCGGCCCACCAGTGCGCTGCCAGCTGCACCATCCCGACGACGCCGTAGGCCCACGTCATCGCCGGCTCTCCCGGGCAACCCGCCTGTGCCAGCCGCTCGCCCATCAACCGGCCGAGCGCCTGTGCGACCTGGTGCTCGGTCGCCGCGACCAGGTCGGCCCGGCCCGACCGCCCGGCCTGGGCGTAGGCGAACCGGTAGAGCGCCGGCTCGTCCTCGATGAGCCGGACGAAGGCCGCGACCACCGCGTGCAGCGTGGCACGGTCGTCGGCACGGTCGACCGACAGCTCACCGAGCAGACGCGGCAGCAGGATCGCGGCGGAGATCCGGTCCAGGACGGCGTTGATGAGCTCGTCCTTGTCGCTGAAGTAGCGGTAGATGACGGTCTTGGAGACCCCGGCGCTCCGGGCGACGTCGTCGACGGAGAAGTCCGGCCCGGCCAGCCGGACCGCCTCCACCGCAGCGGCGACGAGCTCTACCTTTCGGGCACGCCGGTGCTCGGTCCACCGGGCCCGGCGCCCGTCCGGTGGCGGTGTCGCGACCTCCGGACGCGCCGCCCGGCTGGGCGCGACGACCACCTGTCGTATGTGTTCCACAGTTACAGCTACCTTTCCCCCACAGCCGTGCCTGCGTTCTCCTGGAGCTGGTCGAGACGCCACCCGGCCGACCCACTGCTCCCGCCCCTCCGCGCGGCGGCCGAGCGGTTGACGCCTGACCTTCGACGTCGTCCGCCAGCCCCCTACCCAGCTCTGCGGTGTGACACCGGAGCGTGCGGCGCGCCGTCCTGCGAAGCGCTGGACTCCCGACAGCGCGTGACCTTCTCGCGAGCCGGCGCAGGCGGAATGCGGGTCCTGGGCCTTCCCGCTCGTCGCCCAGGCCCGGCTTCCCCTCACGTGGGTCAACCCTGAGCGAGCTGGGTGCTGTAGAGGCAGATCGCGGCTGCGGCGGCGAGGTTGAGGCTCTCCGCCCGCCCGCGCATGGGGATGCGGACCCGCGCGTCGGCGAGCGCCGCGAGCTCCGCCGGCACGCCGCGGGCCTCATTGCCGAACAACCACAGCACCGGGCCGGAGGACAGCCGTCCGTCGACGGCGACCTCGTCGAGGGTCACCCCACCCCCGCCGTCCGCGGCCAGCACCGTTCCCCCGGCGGCCCGGAACGCCGGCAGCAGGGTGGACAGGTCGGCGGCACGTACGACGTCGACGTGGAACAGGCTGCCCGCACTCGCCCGCACGGCCTTCCCGCCGAACGGGTCGGCCGAGCCGGCGCCGAAGACCACGGCGCCCCCTCCGCAGGCTTCCGCCGTCCGCAGCACCGTGCCGGCGTTGCCGGGATCGGCCAGCTCGGCCAGCGCGACCGCCAGCCTCGGCGGGGCCGCGAGCACGTCGGCTGCCGGCACGTCCCGGAGGGCGCAGACGGCCACGAGCCCCTGAGGGGTGACGGTCTCCGACAGGACAGCGGCGGCCTTCTCCGTGACCAGCCGGACGGCCACCGGCGTGCGGGCCAGCAGGTCGGAGTGCGCGGCAGCAGCCGCCTCGGTCGCGAACACTTCGCGCACGCCCGCCGGGTCGGCCAGGGCCTCCGCGACCGCCTGGCGGCCCTCGGCGAGGAAGAGGCCGGCGTCGTTGCGACCAGAGCGCCGGGTGAGCTTGCGCGCGGCGACGATCCGCGACGACCGCTCGGTCAGCAGATCGGACACCTCAGCTCCTCGGCACAGACGCCGACGCCGCCGGTGCCGGCCCCGGGGGACCGGTCACCGACGGCGTCGGGAGGTGCGTCCGCCGCTGTTCAGGCGGCTTCGGGCGCGGCGGTCGCCGGCGCGGCCGCGACAGCGGCGCGCGCGGTCTCCACCAGGGCGGCGAAGGCAGCCGGCTCGTTGACGGCCAGCTCGGCCAGGACGCGGCGGTCGAGCTCGATGCCGGCGAGCTTGAGCCCCTGCATGAACCGGTTGTAGGTCATGTCGTTGAGACGGGCCGCGGCATTGATCCGGGTGATCCAGAGCTTGCGGAAGTCGCCCTTGCGGACCTTGCGGTCGCGGTAGGCGTACGTCGCCGAGTGGAGCAGCTGCTCCTTGGCCTTGCGGTACAGACGCGAACGCTGTCCCCGGTAGCCGCTGGCGGCCTCAAGGGTCGTCCGGCGCTTCTTCTGGGCGTTGACCGCCCGCTTCACGCGTGCCACGTGAGTGCTCCTGTCTTCGATCCGTCAGGGGCTCGGTCAGAGACCGAGCAGCTTCTTCATGCGCGGGGCGTCGGCCGGGGACAGCACGCCGATGCCGCTCACCCGCCGCTTGCGGCTGGAGGACTTCACCTCGAACTTGTGCTGGTTGTTCGTGTGCTCGCGCACGAGCTTCCCGGAACCCGTCACACGCACGCGCTTGGCGGTGCCCTTGTGGGTCTTCTGCTTCGGCATGTCTCTCGTCCTGTCGTATGTGGCGGTCGAGCGGGACCGGCGGGGCCGATCTCCGCGCGCGACCGTGTCGGTGGTGCGGTCCTGTGGTGGTCGAGCGGTCAGGCGGAGGTGGCCCGGCCCTCGCCCGCCGACGCCCCCGACGTGGCCTTCTCCGCCTTGGCGCTGCGGCGGGCGGCGTCGGTGGCGGCCTGGTTCCGGTGCGGGGCGATCACCATGACCATGTTGCGGCCGTCCTGCTTCGGGTTGGACTCCACGACGCCGAGCTCGGCGACGTCGGCGGCCAGCCGCTGCAGCAGGCGGTAGCCCATCTCCGGGCGCGACTGCTCGCGGCCGCGGAACATCACGGTGATCTTGACCTTGTCGCCGCTCCTGAGGAAGCGCTCGACGTGGCCCTTCTTGGTCTCGTAGTCGTGCGGGTCGATCTTCAGGCGCAGGCGCATCTCCTTGATGACGGTGAGCGCCTGGTTCCGCCGGGCCTCGCGGGCCTTCTGGGCGGCTTCGTACTTGAACTTCCCGTAGTCCATCAGCTTGCAGACCGGCGGCCGGGCCATGGGCGCGACCTCGACGAGGTCGAGCTCCGAGTCCTGGGCCAGACGCAGTGCTTCGCCGATCGACACGACGCCGACCTGCTCACCCTCGGGACCGACCAGGCGGACCTCGGGAACACGGATACGGTCGTTGATGCGGGGCTCGGTGATGGCCTCTCCTCTGCGTGTACGTGGCGAGGAGTCGCTGGCCCGTCCCGGGCCCGGAAAGGACGAGAGCCCCGGGAGCATTCGCTCTCGGGGCCCGTCTCACCGGGAGCGCACGGCCGGAAAGGACGTACGCGACGCGATCGCCGACCGATGGCCGGCTCTCGCGATCCGGGGACCTGAGCGCCTGGACGGCGTCAGGTGGGAGCGGGCTCCTCTTGGACCAGCAGCCCGGGGCGGGGCCGCTGGGTGGTTCGCGCGCCTCATGTAGCGGGGGGAGGCACGCTCAGACTACAGCGCCGCGCGCCGGAAGGTCATTCCCGGGTCGGGTAGAGCAGCGGTGGCGGCACCGGGTCGTTCGCCCGGGCCTGCTCGCGCAGCGCCCGGAGACCCTCCACGGCCCGCACCGCGTGCTCCTTGTCCACCGCCTGCAGGGCCAGCAGCGCGATCTCCTCGTCGTTCTCGAGCAGGAGCGACGCCCAGGCCGACGTCCGCTCGAAGCGCACTGCCCGAACGGCCGACCAGGGCAGCTCGTGGTGGACGACGACGTTGCGGACGCGCACGCCGGCGGCGTCGGCGTCCACCCGGGACCGCCCGAGGAAGAGGATGCCGGCACTCAGCACCAGACCGAGGCCGAGCATCGCGATCTGGTCGGAGGTGCGATAGGTGACGACGGTGTTCGTCGTCTCCTTCAGCTCGGCAGCGACGAGTCCCATCACGGCCACGACGACCAGGGCGAGGACGGCGCACAGCAGCCGCATGCGGCGGGGCACGGCCGACACCTCGGCCGGGGTTCGCGTCACGACTCCATGGTCGCAGCACTCCGCCTCGGGGCGGTGGCGCAGGAACGAGACAGAACGGTGAGGTGGGCGGCTGGCAGAGTGCGGTCCGTGGAGGTCACCGGTTCTGCGCAGCACGAGGCCTGGCGGTCCCGGACCCTCCCCCCTGTCGAGCGGCTGCGTGAAGGCCTGTGGTCGATCCCCGTGCCGATCCCGCACAACCCGCTGCGCTACGTCAGCGTCCACGCGTTCGCGCTGGACGGTGGCGGACTCGGCCTGCTCGACACCGGCTGGGAGAGCGAGGAGAGCTGGACGGCCCTGACCGGCGGGCTCGCCTCCATCGGCGGCCGGGTGGACGACGTCCGCGGCGTCCTCGTCACCCATCTGCACTTCGACCACCTCGGCCTCGCCGGGCGGGTGCGGGAGACCTCCGGCGCCTGGATCGCGATGCATCCGGCCGACGCAACGGTCGTCGCCGACCTCAACCGCGGAGGTGGCGTCGCCGCGGTGGCCGCCGAGGCGGAGTTCCTGGTCAGGCTGGGGGCCGACCGCACCGAGGCGGTGGCCGACATCGGCCCGGCAGAGAACATGGAGCGGTTCGCCCGCATGGCGGTCCCGGACCGGTTGCTCGAGGACGGCGACCTCGCCGACTTCCCCGGCTGGCGACTGCGCGCCATCCACACGCCGGGGCACACCCCCGGGCACCTGTGCTTCGCCGACGAGGACGGCCGGCTGCTCTTCTCCGGTGACCACGTCCTGCCCCGGATCAGCCCGAACATCTCCACGAACCACTACGGCGTCCCCGATCCGCTGCGGGACTACCTGGGCTCGCTGGCCGCCGTCCGGGATCTCGACCCGGCGGAGGTGCTGCCCGCGCACGAGTGGCGCTTCCGCGGGCTGGCCGACCGCGTGGACGAGCTGACCGCCCACCACGAGCGCCGGCTGACCGAGCTCCTGGCCGCGATCCGCGCACACCCCCGGTCGACCCCCTGGGACCTGGCCGCGCACCTCACCTGGTCCCGCCCGTGGGAGCAGTACGAGCGGCGGATGCGGATCTTCGTCGTGACCGAGACCGACGCCCACCTGCGGCTGCTGGCCAGCTGGGGTCTGGTGGTCAGCGACGGTGAACCGGTGCCGACGTGGACCCTCGCCGTCCGCTGACCCTCGCCCTCCGTTGACCACGCCCGCCACGTTGGACGGGCTGGCCGCGCACGTGCTCGCGGAGCCGGCCCGGCTGGGACAGGTGCGTCTGGTCTGCATCGACGGCCCCGCCGGATCCGGCAAGACCACGTTCGCCGGGCGGCTGGCCGACGCGCTCGGCGACGGGACCGGGCTGGTCTCCCTGGAGGACCTGTACGAGGGCTGGACGCTGGACCGTGCCGTCGCCCGGCTGTTCGCCGGCGTGCTCCGACCGCTGCCCGAGGGGCGCGCCGGTTCCTATCCCGCTTCGACTGGGCGGCCGGCCGTTTCGCCGCCGACCGGGTTCCCGTCCCGGTGCCTCGGGTGCTCGTCGTCGAGGGCTGCGGCAGCTGCGCCCGGTCCCTGGACCGGTGGACGACGCTGCGCGTGTGGGTGGAGGCGCCCGCTCCGCTGCGGCTGTCCCGCGGGCTGGCCCGCGACGGCGGGCACCTGACCGAGCACTGGCGCCGGTGGCAGGAGTCGGAGGCCGCCCACTTCGCGGCCGAGGACACCCACGCCCGAGCCGACGTCCGGGTGGACGGGGCCTCCTCCCCGCCCGACGGCGGGTTCGTCCTGCTCGACTGAGGCGGTCGTGCTGCCCGTTCTCCCGGCGGGACGCACGCCCGGGACTCGGACGTCGCACCATGGAGGAGTGACCGAGACCGATCCGGAGCCTCCGCTGCACCCGCTGGCCGGCTACACGGTCGCGGTCACCGCCGCCCGCCGCAAGGAGGAGCTGGGCGCGCTGCTCGACCGTCGCGGCGCGCGCGTGGTCTACGCCCCGGCCATCCGGATCGTGCCGCTCGCCGACGACGCCGAGCTCGTGGCGGCGACCCGGGAGGTGCTGGCCCGCCCCGTGGACCTGGTGGTGGCCACGACCGGCGTCGGGTTCCGCGGCTGGCTGGAGGCGGCCGACGCGTGGGACCTGCCCCTCGTCGAGCACCTGCGGCCGGCGCGGGCCCTGGCCCGTGGCCCGAAGGCTCGCGGAGCCATCCGGAGTGGTGGCCTGGTGGATGCCTGGTCACCGGAGTCGGAGTCCTCGGCGGAGGTGCTGAGCCACCTGCTGTCCGGCGCGGAGGGCCCGCTGGAGGGACGGCGGATCGCTGTCCAGCTGCACGGTGACCCCTTGACCGATGTCGTGGCCGGCCTGCGCGCGGCCGGCGCGGAGGTGGTGACCGTGCCGGTCTACCGCTGGGTGCTGCCCGAGGACGTGGTGCCGGTTCGGCGGCTGATCGCCTCGATTGCCTCCGGCACCGTCGACGCCGTCACCTTCACCAGCGCTCCGGCGGCGGCGAGCCTGCTGACCGTGGCCGACGAACTGGGTTCTCGCGAGGCGGTCGTGGCGGCGATGAAGGACCAGGTCCTGGCGGTCGCCGTCGGCGAGGTGACCGCGGCGCCGCTGGAGGCCGCCGGCATCCCGACCTCGCGCCCGGAGCGGGCGCGGCTGGGCGCTCTGGCGCGCGAGGTCGTCGCCCGGCTGCCGCAGCGGGACCCGGTCCTGCAGGTCGGGCCGCACACGCTGCAGGTCCGCGGGCACGCGGCCCTCCTCGACGGGCAGGTCATCGAGCTCGCCCCCGGCCCCATGGCGGTGCTGCGGGCGCTGGCCGACCGGCCCGGCACCGTCGTTCCCCGGGCGGAGCTGGGCGGCACGCTGCCCGACGACGCCGACGGTGCCGACGTCGAGACGGCCGTGTCCCGGCTGCAGGCCGCGCTCGGCGCCCCGATCGTCGAGGCGGTTGTCGAGCGCGGCTACCGCCTGAAGATCTGAGCGCCTCCGCGCAGGTCCAGCCGCATGAGCACGCGAGGGAAGCCGTTGATCACCGACTCTGTGTCGGCTGCCTTGACGAACCCGGCCCGCTCGAAGAGCTTGCGCGTTCCGACGTAGGCCATCGTGAGGTGACCTTCTCGCCGTCGTTGTCGACCGGGTAGCCCTCGATCGCCGGCGCGCCCTGGCTGCGCGCGAACTCCACGGCGCCGGCGACCAGGGAGTGCGCGATCCCCTTCCCGCGATGTCCGGGACGCACCCGGACGCACCACAGCGACCAGACCTCGAAATCATCCAGGCGCGGAATCTTCCGGTTGCGGGCGAAGGTCGTGTCGGCACGCGGATGGACCGCCGCCCAGCCCACCACCTCATCGCCGTCGTAGGCGAGCACTCCGGGCGGCGGATCCTCCTGCAGCCACTGCGCCATCCGCTCCCCCCCTGGCGGGCCCGCTGAGTACCTGGTTCTCCTTGGACGGGATCCGATAGGTCAGGCACCAGCACACGTTCGAGTCGGGCCGTTTGGGGCCGACCAGAGTCCGCACGTCGTCGAAGTTGCTCGCCGGCCGCACCTGGATCGTCATGCGGGCATCGTGGCAGCGACGTCCGACAAGGCTGACCCGATGCGGTGAGGTCGTCCGCGACCGCCGTGCGTCCGCCGTCCGTTACCGGAGAAGATCCCCTTGTGAGCGAACCCGAGCACCCGGCGCCCGGCCGCGTCCTCATCGAGGCCGGCGTCCCGGTGGCGGGTTCGATGTGCTCGGCCGCGGCGGCGGTGGTCTTCGAGTCGTCGTCCACGGCCGTGCAGGCGGATCCCCCGCTGGCAGCCTGCCTGCGCGCGGCGGCCGGAGAGGCGGCATCCATCCCGGTTCCCCGCGAGCGGGTCCGCGCGGGGGCGGTCCTCGCCTTCGCCGTCGAGTACGGCGTCACGCTGGCCCGCTCGGGACGGCGCCTGCGTACCGACGGGTTCTTCGCGGGCCGGCCGGGTGCGCGGCCCGCGTCCGGGGACGTCCTGGAGGGCATCGTCACCGCGGCCCGGGCGTCGTCCGACGAACGCCGGGTGCGGCACCTGGGCTACCTGCTGGCCGAGGTCGCGTACTCGACCGACGTCGATGCCGAACTGGTGGGCCGGGCGCTGCGGCTGGCCGAGCCGCTCAACTGGCGCCAGCTGGCGATCCTGGCCGGTGTGGGCCGGCGGGACCGGATCCCACTGCCGATGGCCGCGCTCGAGGACGACCCGGCCGG
>JALYMS010000110.1 GCA_030773535.1 Actinomycetota bacterium
GGAGTTCAGGTCGGCCCAGACGGTTCCCGGCCGCAGCCCGGGCAGCGCGTTGCGGAGGGCGGTCATCGCGTCGTGCGAGCTGTTGACGCTGAGCACCAGGTCGGCGTCACGGACCGCGTCTGCCTCCGACGTCCGGACGGCGACGCCCGCCGGGAACTCGACGTCCTTCGGGTCGTACCCGCGGACGTCGGCACCGGCCGAGACCAGGTCGCGGGCGATCTCCGAGCCTGCTTCCCCCACCCCCAGGACGGCGATGCGAACCGGCGCACTCATGACCCGACCCTCTCACGGGGCCCGGGCCCCTTGATGCCGGTGCCGCGCCGGATCCGGACGGCCTCCGCCAGCTCGGCCAGCATCGCTTCTGTCGTCCCGGGATCGACGCAGGCGTCGGTGACGCTCTTGCCGTACTCCAGCGATTCGGGATGCCGGCGGTCCAGGTCCTGCCTGCCCGCGACGAGATTGCTCTCGACCATCACGCCGCGGATCGCCTGCTCGCCGGCCGAGATCTGACCGGCCAGGTCGCGCACGACGTCGATCTGGCGCAGGTGGTTCTTCTGGCTGTTGCCGTGGGAGGCATCGACGACGAGCACTTCCGGAAGTCGTCGTCCTGAGAGCTGCCGCTTCGTGTCGGCGATGTGGGCCGCGGAGTAGTTCGGGCCGTGCCTGTCGCCGCGCAGGATGACGTGGGCGGTGGCGTTGCCGGTCGTCGACAGCTGGGCGCTCACCCCGTGGTGGTCGACGCCCAGGAACTCGTGCGGTGCCCGGGCGGTCCGGACGGCCTGGATGGCGGCCTCGATGCTGCCCTCCGGCGAGTTCTTGAAGCCGACGACGGACGAGAATCCGGACACCCGTTCCCGAGCGGTCTGGTCGGTGACGTTGCGCGCGCCCACGCCGTTGTAGGTGACCAGACCGTTGACGTACTGCGGCGTCAGCGCGTTCAACGGCTCGGCGGCCACCGGTACGCCCGAGGCGGTGATGCGGCACATGAGCATCCGGGTCGCGACCAGCCCGACGCTGATGCGGCTCGAACCGTCGAGGAACGGGTCGTAGGCGAAACCCTTCCAGTCGACCTCGGTCCTCGGCTTTTCGGTGTAGGTCCGCATCAGGATCTCGAGGTCGTCGCCGTGTCGCTCCCGCATCCGGGCGAGGAACCCGGCGTACTCCACCGCCGCGGCCGGGTCGTGGATCGAGCACGGGCCGGCGATCACGACCAGTCGGTCATCGGTTCCTTCGACGATGTCGGTCACGGCGCGACGGCCGGCCCGGGTCGTAGCGGCGGACGCAGCCGGCAGCGGAACCACGGACGCGACTGCTGCCGGCGTCACGACGACGCTCAGGCCGGTGATCCGGGCATTCACCAGGTCGGAGAGGTCGGCGCCGTCCGTCGGCTCGACGCCCAGCCGCTGCTGGACAACGGGGAGGAGTTCCGCCAGGGCGGCTTCGATCTGACCGTTCACCCGTGTCTGGATCTCGATCAGGTTGTCGGCGATCCGTGTCGCGACGTCCAGGATCGGTTCAGCCCCGATGGGAAGCTCCTCCGTCGTTCCGATGCGCACGTCCGGCACGAGGCAGGAGTCGCTGCACGACGGCAAGCCAACCACAGGCCACGACGGGGCAGGGGGCCGCACACCGTGCGGCGCGCACGCCGACGGGGCTTCCTAGGCTGGCGGCGTGTTCCTCCTCTTCGGCTTCGCACCAAACAGCGTGATCTAGGTCCCGGGGCGGTCCGCACGTGCCCGCGCTGCGGCAACACCTCGCAGTGGACGCGGTTACGGCAGTTCAAGCAGTTCTCCGTCTTCTTCGTGCCGCTCGCCCGCTGGGGGCGACGGCAGCTCGAGGTGTGCGGGATCTGCGGCACCTCCGTCGACGTCCGAGCCCGATGAGCTGCCGGTGTCACGTCCGGCGGACCCACTCGAAGATGAGCTCGGGGCGTTCGAGGCTGAACAGGTGACCCGATCCCGGTTGCTCGATCAGGCGCGGACGGAGCGCGCGCCGCGACCCATCGGGCGATCCTGACCGGCGCGTTGACGTCCCCGGTTCCGTGCACGAACACGGTGTCCACGGCCGGGTCCGCCGGGTTCACGGAAGGCGGTCCCGAGCCGAGGGCGAGGTCCTGCACCGCAGCGCCAGGGCCCTGCTTCAGGGCCTCGCGGAAGTCCTCGTCGAACCGCCGGAGCCACTCCGGAGCATCGAGCACCCGGCGGATCGGAGAGCGGCATGAAGGGCCTTCCTGCCCTGCCCACGGCCGACTCGGGGACGGCGGACAGCTGCGCGGTCAGCGTCTTCCGGTGAACCCCCGGGGCGTGCCTGGCGAGGAACAGCAGTAAGCGGACCGGCAGGGCCATACCACGCCGCGCGGCTTCGCCGACCCGGGGACGGATCCCGCTTCCAGGGAGCGGAGGACTGGCCTTCTCGATCAGACCTCCGTCACATGACATCGCCCCGCACGGGTAGCGCAGCGGGATGAGCCTGACCAAAGGCGAAGGACCGTTCGGCTCACAGCCGGCGGGCGCCTTCAACTTC
>JALYMS010000111.1 GCA_030773535.1 Actinomycetota bacterium
GACCCGACTTGGGCACGAGCAGCCACACGACGCCGTCGTCGGCCAGCGAGCCGATCGCGTCCACCAGGGCGTCGACGAGGTCGCCGTCGTCCTCGCGCCACCACATGAGGACGACGTCGGCCACCTCGTCGGTGTCCTCGTCGACCATCTCGCCACCCGAGAGGTCGACGACGGCGTCACGCAAGTCCTCGTCGGCGTCCTCGTCCCAGCCGAGCTCCTGCACGACCATGCCCGGCTTGATGCCCAGCCGGGCCGCCATGCCGGCGCTGTCGACGCTCATCCCTGCTGCTCCTCCATGGGTGTGGCTGCTCGTGATGGTTCGTGGGGTGGATGGTGCCCTGTCCGGGCGCCGATCGCGCGCGGACGGACTGCGCGTCGCTCCGCATGGCGGACCAGCGCTCCCGCGCACCTCGAGCCGGAGCTGCCCGCGGCGGACACGACCGGCAGGCGGGGGCCCCGCAGCCTGGTCATGTCACCCCTCTCCCGCTCGCCGGGCCCACGGGCGGACCTCGGGTGTCGGGCCCGGGACGCCGGGCCACCGTTGGCGGAAGCGTAGGGCATGCCCTGCCGGGCGCAAGCCTGCCCGGCAGGGCTGTCGCCGCGTCCACGACGGGCCGTTGCCGGGCCGTGCGGGGCCCGGAGGGTTCCGAACAGGGTCGGGAGCGGTGTCGGGGCGGGAATTCCCCGGTACCGGGTGACGGTGGGAACCCGGACGGGAGACGATGTGCGCATGAGCGCACCGCAGCAGTCGGACGGGGATCCCGCCCGCGACACAGGAGCCCCCCGAGCGGTCATCACCGACGGGCTCCCCAGCCAGCTCCCCGACATCGATCCCGACGAGACGCAGGAGTGGCTGGACTCCCTCGACGCCGTCGTCGACCACGCCGGCCGCGAGCGCGCCCGCTACCTGATGCTGCGGCTGCTCGAGCGCAGCCGTGCGCAGCAGGTCGGCGTGCCCGCCCTCCGCAGCACCGACTACATCAACACCATCCCGCCGGAACGCGAACCCTGGTTCCCCGGCGACGAGCACGTCGAGCGGCGGATACGCGCCTACATCCGCTGGAACGCCGCGATCATGGTGCACCGCGCACAGCGGCCTGGCATCGGTGTCGGCGGGCACATCTCCTCTTACGCCAGCTCGGCGTCGCTGTACGAGGTGGGCTTCAACCACTTCTTCCGCGGCAAGGACCACCCCGGCGGCGGTGACCAGATCTGGTTCCAGGGCCACGCCTCCCCCGGCATCTACGCGCGCGCCTTCCTCGAGGGCCGGCTGTCCGAGCACCAGCTCGACGGATTCCGGCAGGAGGTCAGCCACCCCGGCGGCGGACTCTCGTCCTACCCGCACCCGCGGCTGATGTCCGACTTCTGGGAGTTCCCGTCGGTATCCATGGGCCTGGGCCCGATGAACGCGATCTACCAGGCGCGGTTCAACCGCTACCTGCACAAGCGCGGCATCAAGGACACCTCCGACCAGCACGTCTGGGCGTTCCTGGGCGACGGCGAGATGGACGAGCCCGAATCGCTCGGCGTCATCGGCCTGGCCGCCCGGGAGGAGCTGGACAACCTCACCTTCGTCATCAACTGCAACCTGCAGCGCCTCGACGGCCCGGTCCGGGGCAACGGCAAGGTCATCCAGGAGCTGGAGTCGTTCTTCCGCGGCGCCGGCTGGAACGTCATCAAGGTCATCTGGGGCCGCGAGTGGGACGCCCTGCTCGCCGCGGACCGCGACGGTGCCCTGGTCAACCTGATGAACCAGACACCGGACGGCGACTACCAGACCTACAAGGCCGAGGACGGCGCCTACGTCCGCGAGCACTTCTTCGGCCGCGACCCGCGCACCCGCAAGATGGTCGAGAACATGTCGGACAAGGAGATCTGGAACCTGTCCCGCGGCGGCCACGACTACCGCAAGGTCTTCGCGGCGTTCAAGGCGGCCCAGGAGCACAAGGGTCAGCCCACCGTCATCCTGGCCAAGACCATCAAGGGCTGGACGCTCGGCAGCCACTTCGAGGGCCGCAACTCGACCCACCAGATGAAGAAGCTGACCGCCGAGGACCTGGCGAACTTCCGCGACCGCCTCTACCTCGACATCCCCGACTCGGCGCTGGACAAGACGTTGCCGCCCTACTACAAGCCCGAGCCGGGCTCCGACGAGCTGGAGTACATGCTCGAGCGGCGCCGGCAGCTCGGTGGCGCCGTCCCGCGTCGCCGGTCGGAGGCCAAGGCGCTCAAGGCCCCCGAGGACAAGGCGCTCGACGTCCTGCGCCGTGGTTCGGGCAAGCAGGAGGTGGCGACGACGATGGCGTTCGTCCGCCTGCTGAAGGAGCTGCTCAAGGACAAGGAGCTCGGCCCGCGCCTGGTGCCGATCATCCCCGACGAGGCCCGCACCTTCGGCCTGGACTCCCTCTTCTCCTCGCACAAGATCTACAACCCGGCCGGGCAGCGCTACACCTCGGTCGACCGCGAGCTGATGCTGGCCTACAAGGAGTCCGAGCAGGGTGTGATTCTGCACGAGGGCATCAACGAGGCCGGCTCCACGGCGTCGTTCACCGCCGTCGGCACCTCCTACGCCACCCACGGCGAGCCGATGATCCCGATCTACATCTTCTACTCGATGTTCGGGTTCCAGCGGACCGGCGACTCGTTCTGGGCGGCGGCCGACCAGATGACGCGCGGCTTCATCCTCGGCGCCACCGCCGGGCGGACGACGCTCAACGGCGAGGGGCTCCAGCACGAGGACGGGCACTCGCTGCTGATCGCGCACACCAACCCCGCGGTGGTGTCCTACGACCCGGCGTTCTCCTACGAGCTCGCGCACATCACCCGGGACGCCGTGGTCCGCATGTACGGCGACGACCCGGGTGCCCCGCTGGGCGGGCACCGCTCACCCGACGTCATGTACTACCTGACCGTCTACAACGAGCCGTTCGTCCAGCCCGCGGAGCCGGAGAACCTCGACGTGCAGGGCGTGCTGGCCGGCATGTACCGGTATGCCGAGGGGCCGTCGCTGGACGGGCCCAAGGCGCAGGTGCTCGCCTCCGGGGTGGCGGTGCCGTGGGCACTGCGGGCGCAGGAGCTGCTGGCCAACGACTGGAACGTCTCGGCCGACGTGTGGTCGGTGACGTCCTGGGGCGAGCTCCGCCGGCAGGCCGACGAGGTGGCCGAGCACAATCTGCTGCACCCGGAGGACGAGCCGCAGGTTCCCTACGTCACCTCCCGGCTGAAGGACGCCCAAGGCCCCGTCATCGCGGTGTCGGACTGGATGCGGTCGGTGCCCGACCTCATCGCCCCCTACGCCCCGCACGGGATGCAGTCGCTGGGCACCGACGGGTTCGGCCTGTCCGACACCCGTCCGGCACTGCGCCGGCACTTCCACGTCGACGCCGAGTCGATCGTGGTGCGCACCCTGGCATCGCTCGCCGACTGGGGTCAGCTCGACCGCGACCTCGTGCGGCAGGCGGTCGAGAAGTACCAGGTGCGGAACGTGCAGGCGGCGCCCGTGGACGAGCGGCCGGACCCGCACCCGGCCACCTGAGCACCGGCGACGACGACGGTGGCCCGGCTGCCCGGGTCGCCGTCGTCGGCGGCGGTGTCGTCGGCCTGACCTGCGCCCTGGAACTGGCGCGGGCCGGGCACCCCGTCCGGCTCGTCACCGCCGACGACGTGAGCACAACCACCTCGGCCGTGGCGGCTGCGTTGTGGTTCCCCTACCGGGCGGGCCCGGCGGAGGACGTCCTGCGCTGGGCAGCCGGTTCACTGGCGATGTTCACCACGCTCGCCGCGGACGGCGCGCCCGGCGTCTCGCTGCGGAGCGGGACCGTCGTCCACCGCACCCCGGAGCCCGATCTGGAGTGGGTCCGCGCCGTCAGGGGCACCCGTCCCGCGGAGGCCGGGGACCTGCCGCCCGGCGCTCCCGGCGGCTTGCGGTGCACCGTGCCGGTGATCGACATGGGTCGGTACCTGCCGTGGCTCGCCGGCCGGTGCCGGGCCGCCGGGGTGGAGATCGTGCGCTGCCGGATAGACCGGCTGACCGACGTCCCGGGCGACGTCGTCGTCCTGGCCGCGGGCCTCTGGTCCGGCGAACTCGCAGGCGACGGCGCTCCCGTGCCGGTGCAGGGACAGGTGGTCCGGCTGGCGAATCCCGGGTTGCGGGACTGGCTGCTCGACGAGGACAACCCCGCCGGACTGACCTACGTCGTGCCGCGCGCGACGGACGTCGTCTGCGGTGGCACCGCGGTCGAGGGCGCCACCGGCATCGAACCCGATCCGGCCGTGGAGGCCGCGATCCTGCAGCGCGTCCGGGCGCTGGTCCCGGCACTGCGCGACGCCGCCGTCACGTCCCGCGCGGTCGGGCTACGCCCCGGGCGGCCCACGGTCCGCCTCGACCGGACCGAGATGGGCGGGCGGCCGCTGATCTGCTGCTACGGGCACGGCGGCGCCGGCGTCACGCTGTCCTGGGGCTGCGCCGCCGACGTCGTCCGGCTGGCCGCGGTGTAGCGCCGTCCGGACGGCGTGGCCGGCCGGGCGTTCACCCGGCCAGCGCCTGCAGCGCCATCTGGGCGTAGAGCGCGACCCCGGCCGGCAGCGGCTCTTCGTCGAACACCACGAGGTTGGAGTGGTTGGCCGGTGCGGTCCCCGGGTCCAGACCGGGTGGGCAGGCGCCGAGGAAGGCCATCACACCGGGCACCCGCTGCAGCACGTAGGAGAAGTCCTCCGCGCCCATGAGCGGCGCCGGCATCAGTGACGTCGCCGGCTCCCCCAGCAGCGCCGCCGCGGTCTCGAGGACCTGAGCGGCGACGGCCGCGTCGTTCACCGTCACCGGATAGCCCGCGACGTGCTCGAAGTCCAACGTCATCTCGTGCGCCGCGGCGACGTGGGTGGCCACCCGCTGGACGGCGGCGACGACGTCCTGCCGGCGCTCCGCCGACAGGGTGCGGATCGTGCCCTCGAGGATCGCGAGGTCGGGGATGACGTTGTTGGTGGACCCCGCCGCGATGTGCGCGACGGTGACCACCGCCGGGTCGAAGACGTCCACCCGGCGGGTGACCATCGACTGCAGCGCCAGCACGATCTCGGCCGCGACCGGGACCGGGTCGGCGGCGGTGTGCGGCATGGAGGCGTGCCCGCCGCGACCGCGGACGGTCATCCGCCACTGGTCGGCGGCAGCCATCATGGGGCCGGGTCGCACGTTGATGCTCCCGCTGGGGAAGGTCGAGGAGATGTGCAGCGCGAACGCACCGCTCACCGGCGCCTCGGGGACGATGTCGAGCAGCCCCTCCTCGAGCATGTAGCGCGCGCCGTGGAAGCCCTCCTCGCCCGGCTGCACCATGAACACCACCTGGCCGGCGAGCAGGTCGCGCCGCTCGGCCAGCAACCGCGCTGCGCCGACCAGCATCGCCACGTGGGTGTCGTGCCCGCAGGCGTGCATGGCGCCGGGGACCTGAGAGGCGAACGGCAGCCCGGTGTCTTCGTGCACCGGCAGTGCGTCCATGTCGGCGCGGAGCAGGTAGGTGGGTCCGGGTCGGGCGCCGCGCAGCACGCCGACCACCGAGGTGGTCGACGTCCCGACGGTCACCTCGACCGGCAGCTCGGCGAACGCCTCGAGCACCGTGGCCTGGGTCCGCGGCAGGTGCAGGCCGATCTCCGGCTGCCGGTGCAGCGCCCGGCGCAGGTCGATCGTGCGGTCGGCGTCGGAATAGGCGGCGGAGAGCAGGTCAGCGGCGCTGTTCGGCATGCGCCCCACTCTTCCCCACGGCCGTGGTCAGCCGGCCCAGGAGGGGCGGCCGGCGTCGAGCTCCCAGACGAGCACGAGCCCCGGCTCCGTCACGGTGCGCCCGCGTTGCTGCTCGACGACGACGCCGTCCTTCCCCCGTGCCACGAGCAGGCCGGGCGGCACCTGCACCGGAACCCCGGCCGCCACCCGGGCCACCCACAGCCGGGCGTCGGGCCGGCCCAGGTCCACCCAGCCCGACACCGCGCGGTGCACCTCGTACGCGGGCTCCGCCGCCGGCTCCGCGGCCCGGAGGTAGCACTGGAGGACGCGTGCGCCGGCGTCCCCCGCGAGCTCGTCGTGGTCCAGCCCCGCACCGGCCTGGAGCACCCCGACGTCGCCGGCCACCAGCGCCGCGCCGTCCCCCCACTCGTGTCGCAGCGCCCCGGCCAGAACGACCGCGACGACGTCCACGGCACGGTGGGCGTGCCGCCCGTACCCGCCCCCCGGACGGAGCCGGTCCTCCGCCAGACGCAGCAGCGGGCCCAAAGATCCGTCCTCCGGCGCGAGCACCACGCGCTGCTC
>JALYMS010000112.1 GCA_030773535.1 Actinomycetota bacterium
CCTGCGGGGATGAGCGATGACCCTGATCATCGACAACCCGACGGTCGAGCAGGTCCTCACCGCGGCGGCCGTCAACGACAGCCTGGAGAACGCGGCCCGAGAGCTCGCGACGGGCGGCGCCGTGAACGCCCCGCCCTACCGCGTCTTCACGCCGCGCGAGGAGAAGGACTACGGCCCACAGTTCCCGCCCGGCGCCAGCCCCGCGCACCACTCGTACACGTCCCTGAGCGGCGCGATCGCGAACCTCGACGTCACCGCCGACCGCATCGACTCCGACATCATCACCTACGTGCAGACCGAGGACGGCCTGCGCCAGCGCCGGGTGCCCGGGACGACGGACCGCAAGTTCTGCGGGCTGATCTACCTGTACAGCTCCCTCACGGGAGAACTCCTGGCGATCATCCACGACGGCTACCTGCAGAAGTTCCGGGTCGCCGGCACCGGCGCGGTTGGGGCCAAGCATCTCGCCCGGCAGGACGCACGGGTGATGGGCCTGCTCGGTACGGGCTGGCAGGCGCAGGCCGCCGCGCACTGCTTCGCCGCCCTGGGCCGCCTGGAGCGGATCCACGTCTTCAGCCCCACGCCGGGGAAGAAGGAGGCCTTCGCGGAGCAGATGTCGCAGGAGGCGGGGATCGAGATCGTGCCCGTGGCCTCCGCCCGGGAGGCGGTGCGCGCAGCCGACATCGTCTACATGGCCACCAACTCGAAGGACCCCGTGGTGATGGCCGACTGGCTGGAGCCGGGGCAGTTCGTCAGCAACGTCTCGGACGTCGAGCTGGAGCTCGCCGGCTGGGAGCGCTGCGACGTGCTCGCGATGAACCGGCACGGGCGGCGCTGGATGCGCTACGCCATCGGCGGCGTGGACGTGATCCCCGAACACGGCAGGGACCAGTACACGCGGTCCACCGGCATCGACTGGGACAGCCTCCCGTTGCTCGGCGAGGTCATCGCCGGTAGCCATCCGGGTCGGACGTCCGACGACCAGATCACCGGCATGGTGCTGCGCGGCGACGGCGTCCAGTTCGCCGCCGTCGGCCACCTGATCTACACGCTGTGCAAGGAGCGGCGGCTCGGGGTGGAGCTGCCGCGCGAGCTCTTCCTCCAGGACGAGAAGTACATCCCCTGACCGGTCGTGACGAAGAGGGTGACTCCTCGTCGGACGTCCGCTGCGGATGGATGGATCGACGCCGGTGCGCCAGGGCCAGACGGCTGGTCTAAGGGTCTTTTGGTCAGACCAAGGCCTGTGTAGCCTTGCTCACGATCCCGCCCCCCGTCGACGACGACGGCGGACCCTCCCCGAGAGCCCAGGAGGCCTTCGTGACCGACGCCGGGACCCCCACCGCGGGAGTTGTGGGGCTGGGCGCGATGGGCCGCCCCGCCGCCGAGTACCTAGCGGCCTCGCCCTTCCCCACCTTCGCCTACGACCTCGACATCGCGGCGCTTGAGGCCCTCGGGAAGAAGGGCGCGACGCGGACGTCGTCCCTGCAGGAGTTGGCCGAGGAGTCCACGGTCGTTTTCGTCTTCGTGCCCTCGGACGACGACGTCCGCAGCGTCTGCCTCGGGGACGACGGCCTGCTCGCCGGCGCCCGCCCCGGCTCGGTCCTCGCCATCTGCTCCAGCGCGCTGCCCGAGACCTGCGAGGCCGTCGCCACCGCCGGGCGGGAGAAGGGCGTCGACGTGCTCGACGCCGCGCTGACCGGCGGCGTCCGCGGCGCCGAGGCCGGGGAGATCAACCTGCTGGTCGGCGGCGACGAGGCGGTGCTCGACCGCATCCGGCCGCTGCTCGAGCCCTGGTGCAAGTCCGTGCACCACCTCGGGGGTCTGGGCGCCGGCCAGGTCGGCAAGACCGTCAACAACTTGGTGCACTGGGCGCAGATCTCGGCGATCAACGAGGCGCTGCGCTTCGGCCAGCGGCTCGGCGTGGCGCCGTCCAGGTTGCGCGAGGCGCTGAAGGACGGCCCCACCGACAGCCGGACGCTCCGTGAGATCGAGCACATGCGCTTCACCTGGCACAAGAAGGACCTGGCCAACGCCTTCGCGATGGCACAGACCGTCGAGCCGCCGTTCGAGCTGCCGGTCGCGGCCACCGCCCGCGAGGCGATGCTCTCCATCACCGTGGACTCCGTCGCCGCCCTGCTCCGGGACGAGCAGCCGCCGCAGGCCTGACCGCTCAGAGGAGCCAGCACTCATGCCGCAGTACCGGGTGGCCGTCGACACCGGCGGAACCTTCACCGACTTCGTCTTCCTCCGCGAGGACACCGGGGAGCTGTCCATCGCCAAGCGGCTCTCGACCCCGCACGACGCCTCGGTAGCGATCATGGAGGGCGTCGAGGCCCTGCTCGAGGGTGACGCAGAGGGCGTCACATACTTCTGCCACGGCACGACCGTAGGCACGAATGCCCTGCTCGAGGAGAAGGGGGTGCGCACCGGCCTGCTGGTCAGCGAGGGCTTCCGCGGCATCTACGAGGTCATGGAGCAGTCCCGCCCGCACGGCCCGGCGCTGTTCGACCTGAACTACCGCAAGCCCGCGCTGCTGGCGCCGCAGAGCCGCACCGGGGAGGTGCACGAGCGGGTCGACTTCCGCGGCGAGGTGCTCGTCCCGCTGGACGAGGAGGCGCTCCGGACGACGCTGCGCGAGCTGCGCGGCCAGCGGATGGAGTCGATCGCCGTCTGCCTGCTCTTCAGCTACCTGCACCCGGCGCACGAGCAGCGGGTCCGCGAGATCGTGCGCGAGGAACTCCCCGGCACCGTCGTCTCCCTGTCGTCGGAGGTCCTGCCGCAGATCCGCGAGTACGCCCGCCTCTCCACGACGGTGGTCAACGCCTACCTGCAGCCCATTCTCCAGCGCTACCTGCACAACCTGCGCACGCGGCTGGTCGACGCCGGCGTCACCACCGCGCAGGCCTACGTCATGCAGTCCAACGGCGGGACGGCGACCTTCGACAAGGCCGCGCAGAAGGCGGCGGCCACGCTGCTCTCGGGCCCGGCCGGCGGCGTGACGGCCGGCGCGCGGCTCTCCAGCATGTGCGGCGTCACCAACATCATCACCTTCGACATGGGCGGCACCTCCTGCGACGTCGCCCTCATCGAGGGTGGGCAGCCCCGGCTCACCAACGGAGGGCTGATCAGCGGCCGCCAGGTCGCGCTGCCCACCCTGGACATCGACACGGTGAGCGCCGGCGGCGGCACGCTGGCCGGCGTCGACGCCCAGGGCGTGCTCAAGGTCGGCCCCGACAGCGCGGGCTCGGTGCCCGGCCCGGCCTGCTACGGCCGCGGCGGCACCCGCCCGACGGTGACCGACGCCAACCTGGTGCTGGGCTACCTCTCGGCCCGTTCCCGCCTCGGCGGCTCGCTGGCCCTGGACACCGGGGCCGCGGTGGGTGCCGTGCGCGAGCACGTCGCCGATCCGCTCGACATGGACCCGGTGGACGCCGCCCAAGGCATCGTCGACATCGTGAACATCCAGATGGAGGAGGCCATCAAGGGCATCTCCACCATGCGCGGCTACGACCTGCGCGACTTCACCCTCGTCGGCTTCGGCGGTGCCGGCCCGGTGCACACCGCCGCCATGATGGAGGACCTGCACATGGCCGGAGCGCTCATCCCGGCGCACCCGGGCGTGCTCTCCGCCCTGGGCCTGATGATGGCCGACGTCCAGCACGACTACGTGCGCTCGCGGCTGGACGCCCTCGACGCCCTCACCGGCCCCGACATGCTGGCCGTCGTCGACGAACTGGTCGCTGCCGCCCGCGCGGACCTCTCCGAGGAGGGCTTCGCCGAGGACGCGTTCGAGATCGACTACACCCTCGACATGCGCTACCGCGGCCAGGGCTACGAGGTGCCGGTTAAGGTCTCGCGCAGCGCGCTGGAGCACGGCGACACCGCCACCATGCGGAAGGCCTTCGACGCCGAGCACCTCGACCGCTTCGGCCACGCCGCCCCCGAGGAGTCGGTCGAGGTCGTCTCCTACCGGGTCACCGGCCGGGGCCTGGTGCCCGAGGTGACGCTGCTCGAGCACGAGCCGGTGGGCCGCCCGCTGGCCGAGGCACACGTCGACACCCGCCCGGTGCGCTTCGGGGTCGAGACCGTCGACACCCCCATCTACGCCCGCGAGCTGCTGGACGTCGGCGTCACGTTCACCGGCCCGGCGATCGTCGACCAGGACGACACCACGGTGGTCGTGCTCCCCGGCCAGCCGGTCGAGGTCGACCGATGGCGCAACATGCGCATCTCCCCGGCGCCGAGGCAGGAGGCCACCCGTTGAACCATCGCATGAACGTGGCCCCCGTCACCTTCCAGGTGCTGCGCGCCCGCCTGTCGGGCGTGGTGCAGGAGATGCAGTTCTCCCTGTTCCGCACCGGGTTCTCCACGATCATCCGGGAGTCGCAGGACGCCTCGTGCGCCTTCCTCGACCCGCAGGGCCGGGTGGTCGCCCAGCACGTCGTCCTCCCCCTGCACATCGGCGCGTTCCCCGCCTGCACCGCCGCGGTTCTCCGCGACTTCGGCGACGACCTGCGCGAGGGCGACGCCTACCTGATCAACCACACCTACGAGGGCGGCAGCCCGCACGCGCCGGACTTCTTTGTCATCTGCCCGGTCTTCGTCGACGGCGAGCTGCTCGGCTTCGCGGCCTCCATGGCGCACAAGAGCGACATCGGCGGCCCGGTGCCGGGCAGCTGCTCGGCGTCGGCGATCGAGATCTACAACGAGGGCATCCACCTGCCCGCCGTCCGCTACCAGCGCGACGGGGTCACCAACCGCGACATCGAGCGGATCATCGCTGCGAACAGCCGCTCACCCGAGGTGGTGCTCGGCGACACCCGCGGGCAGCTGGGCTCGGTGCGGGTCGGCGAGCGCCGGCTGCAGGAGATCGCCGAGAAGCACGGTCTGGCCGAACTGCGCGGCTACTTCGCCGACGTCCTCGCCGTCTCCGAGCAGCGGGTTCGCGCCGCGCTGCGCAGCTGGCCGGACACGGTGGCCGAGGCCGAGCGGTTCGTCGACGACGACGGCATCGATCTCGAGCACTCCTTCCGGCTGCACGTCACGGTGCGCAAGAGCGGTGACCGCATCGAGTTCGACTTCACGCAGAGCGACGAACAGACCCGCGGGCCGGCGAACATCCGCCCGCCGCTGCTGCGGGCGGCCTGCGCCTATGTCGTCATCTCGTTGCTGGGGCCCGACACGTACGTCAACTCGGGCCTGCTCGACGCCATGGACATCACCACCCGCCCCGGCAGCGTCGTCGACCCGCGGTTCCCGGCGGCGGTGAACACCTACAACCCGACGGTGCACGCGGTCGTCGACGCGGTGTTCGACGCGATGAGCGCGATGGTGCCCGGCCGCGGCCGCGCCGACGGCTGCGCCAGCCGGTCGTTCGTGATGAGCGGTGGCCGCGAGCCCGGTACGAAGAAGTACGTACAGTACGAGATCTTCGGCGGCGGCACCGGCGCGCTGAAGGACCGCGACGGCGTCTCCGGCTCGTCGGTCAACCACACCAACGGCAAGATCGCGCCGATCGAGATCGTGGAGAGCGAGTACACCGCGCGGGTGACGCGGCTCGAGCTCATCCCCGACTCCGGCGGTGCCGGCCGGTTCCGCGGGGGACTGGGCATCCTGCGGGAGTACGAGGTGGTGGAGCCGGCCCGGTTCTCGCTGCGCTCCACCCGGCACAAGGTTCCCCCGCTCGGGGTGGACGGCGGCTCCTCCGGGCGGATCGGCAAGCTGACGGTCAACCCGGGGACGCCGCAGGAGCGGGTGCTGCCCTCCCGCTACTCCGACCTGCCGCTGGAGCCGGGGGACACCTTCCGGCTGGAGACGCCCGGCGGCGGAGGCTACGGCGACCCGCTCGAGCGCGACGCCGACGCGGTCGTCGCCGACGTCGCCTCCGGCTACGTGTCCGAGGGGGCGGCACGGGAGGACTACGGGGTCGTCGTCCGCCGCGACGAGAACGGGGCGGTCGTGCTCGACCGCGCTGCGACCGAGCAGCTCCGCTACGAGAAGGCACAGGCCTCGCCGGCCGCCGACCGGCGGGTGCCGGCCCTCGCCCAGGAAGTGATCGCCGAATGACCCGTCCCGGTCAGGCCTCAGCGGGCCGGCTCGCCGGCAAGGTCGCCGTCGTCACCGGCGGCGGGCGCAACGTCGGGGAGGCGATCGCGGTGCGCTTGGCCCAGGAAGGCGCGCGGGTCGCCGTCGTCGACCTGGACCGAGAGCGCGCGCAGCGCACGGTCGACCTGGTGGAGAAGGAGGCGTCGGGTGCCGCGGCGGCGTTCCTCTGCGACGTGTCGGACTCCCGGTCGGTGCAGGAGATGGCCGAGGCCGTCGTCGAGACCTTCGGCGGGGTCGACGTGCTCGTCAACAACGTGGCGATCACCGACCGGGGCGCCACCGTGCTCGACCTCGACGAGGCGGAGTGGGACCGGGTGCTCAAGGTGACGCTGACCAGCGTCTTCCTCTGCACCAAGTACGTCGGCAAGAAGATCGTCGATACCGGCCGGGGCGGCTCGGTCATCAACATCGGCTCCACGTCCGGGTACCGGGCGCGGCGGAACGCGACGGCCTACCCAGCGGCCAAGGCGGCGGTCATCAATCTGACCCGGTCGTTCGCGGCGCAGCTGGCGCCCTTCGGCATCCGGGCCAACTCCGTGACGCCGAACAAGGTGGGCTCCCCGGTCGGTCAGGACGTCGAGCCCGAGGACCGCAAGCGCCGCAACCTCGTCGGCCGGGGCGCTCAGCCGCTCGACATCGCCAACGCCGTCCTCTTCCTCGCGTCGGAGGAGTCCGGCTTCGTGGACGCCACCGACCTCGTGGTCGACGGCGGAGTGCTGCACGGGCCGATGGACTGACGATGCCCCGCTTCTCCAACCTGGGCGGCGTGCAGGGGTTCGGCCCGGTCGATCCCTCGGACGACCACCGGCCCTTCGAGTGGGTGTGGCAGGCGCGGGTCTGGGCGCTCAACAACGTCGTCCCGCCCCGGTTCGGGCACAGCTCGGACGAGAAGCGCGACCTGGGCGAGCAGCTGCCTGCGAAGGTCCAGATGGAGCAGGGCTACTACGAGCGCTGGCTGACCCGACTGGAGTTCATGCTGGTCGAGGACGGCGTCCTGGCGCCCGGGGAACTGGACGCCGCCGTGGCGGGCGTCGAACGACAGCTGGCCGAAGAGCAGTCGACCGGGGAGCACCGGACATGGGACGAGGAGAGCGGCGCCGCCCGGCCCTGGGCGACGAGGTACGAGTGAGCGCTGCCGACCCGGACGAGTTCCGGCGGGTGCCGGGCTACCTGCGCGGGCAGGTGGGCGTGGTCGTGGCGGAGTGCGGCGAGAAGCCGCTGCCCGTGGG
>JALYMS010000113.1 GCA_030773535.1 Actinomycetota bacterium
CGCCGCGGGTGAGCCACGCGGCGACCGCGGTCACGGGGCCCTCTACCCGGGCCACGCCCGAGCCCCAGGTGCGGCCGACGTCGGTCGCCACGACGGTCGCGTCCGGGGCCGAGCCGCGTTCGACGAAGAGGGCGTGCACCTCCTCGACGAGCGCGGCGCAGAAGTCGGGCGGGACGTCGGCGAAGGTCAGGCCGGCGCCGAGGTCGACGCCGTGCACCCACATCTCCTTGGCCCGCATCCACGGCACGTCGGTCGCCGGCACCATGCGGCCCTGCCCGTTGCGGACCGTCGCCGTCCACGCCGCTGCGGGCACCGTCTCGATGGTCACCGCGAGCCGTGAGCAAGCCGCCGCGTAGTCGGCGCGGAGGTCGGCCGGGGGCTGCGCGGCGGTGGAGACGATCTCTTCGTCGCGGACCTCGCGAGAGGGGTACATCGGCGTCTCGACGCCGGTGCGCGCCCAGGTGAGCAGGTTGACCAGCGCGTCGGCGTTGCGGGCGAGGTGGGCGACGACGTGCGCGCGCGACCAGTCGGGCAGCCGGGACGGCGCGGCGAGGTCGTCCTCGGCCAGGGCGTCGAGCCGGCCCGCCACCGCGAGCTCGCCGTCCGCCCACCACGCGAGCGCCGTCGGGTCGGGGTTCACCGCATGCGGGGTCACATCGGGAGAATCTAGTGACCGGGGGGACGCCACCGCCTCCGCGGCCGAACCGATGGTGCGGCCCGCCGCAACGGGCCAGGATGCGGCCATGGACTACGAGCAGGCACGGGCAGTCTTCCTCTCCCCTCCGGCGGCCGAGCGGCCGGCACCGCGCGCTCCGGACACCCCCGCCCGGCGGCTGCGCGACGCCGCGGAGCCGATCGCCACGATCTACATCTGGGGCCGGCCCATGAACGAGCGGCTGGCCGCCCTCGGGCTGAACTTCCTGACCGGCTACCTGTGGAGCCGGACGGCGCCGATGGGCGAGCCCGCCGCGCCGGTGGTGGTGTCCGCCTTCGCGGTGTTCGAGCCGGGGCTGATCACCGGCCTGTACGAGGAGGCCCGCCGGACGGCGTCGCGGGAGCAGGTCCTCGCGGTCCGGGAGGAGGGCTCGGTGGAGTCCCTGCACGAGCTCTTGCCGGACGCCGACGTGACCGACGCCGTCGCCTCGCTCCGTCGGGGCACCGACCTCGCGGCCGCCGACGTCGCCGGGCGGCCGCTGTTCGCGGGGCTGGTGTCCCTGCCCTGGCCGGCCGACCCGCTGTGCCGGCTGTGGCACGCCACCAACCTGCTGCGCGAGTACCGGGGCGACGTGCACGTGGCCGCCAACGTGGCCGCCGGGCTGACCGGACTGCAGATGAACCTGATGACGGAGTACTGGCTCGGGTGGGAGCCCACCGAGTACGCGGGCACGCGGGGCTGGTCGCCCGACGCCATGGCCGAGGCCGACGCGGCACTCGTCGCCCGCGGCCTGGTGGACGACGGCGCGCTGACTCCCGAGGGGCAGGCCCTGCGGAACCTGATCGAGCTGCAGACCGAGGGCGCGATCGCGCCGCTGCTCGAGGCGATCGGCCCGGACCTGCCGGAGCTCACCCGCCGGCTCGACGAGTGGTCCTC
The DNA here is from genome assembly GCA_030773535.1 of Actinomycetota bacterium. Lineage (GTDB taxonomy): Bacteria > Actinomycetota > Actinomycetes > Mycobacteriales > Geodermatophilaceae > Blastococcus_B. The sequence goes on from JALYMS010000113.1 coordinate 1,592, forward strand.
GCTCGTCGTGGCCGGCGGCGCCGCGCCGCCCGACGTCTACAAGCGGGTCAGCGGCTGACCGCACCGAAGGGTGTGCGCTGGGTGGCAGTTTCAGCGGCGAGAACTGCCACCCAGCGCGCACAGTTCCCTGCAGCGTCGGCGGTCGTCCCTTCGAGGGGGCCGGCATTCCGGCTGCCTGGTTCCGGCCCGCCGATCCGGGTAATTTCCGCACTCCACCCAGGGAGGCACCATGACGGTCGTCGAGAACCGCGCCGACGAACGCGCCGAGCCGGTCGCCGACCGTGATCCGGACGTGCCGCTGGACGGCGCCGAACCGGTGCCCATCCCGACGGTGCGCGGCCTGGCCGGCGGCCTGCTCTCCGCCGTCGCCCGGCCCCGCCCGCTGGCCCGCGAGGCGGCCAAGGTCGGCCGGGAGGTCGTGTCGATCCTGCGCGGCACCGCCGACGTCGGCCCGTCGGAGCGGGACAAGCGCTTCGCCGACCCGGCCTGGACGTCGAACCCGGTGTACCGGCGGGTGGCGCAGACCTACGTGACCCTCGGCGGATCGCTGACCCGGCTGATCGACGACTATGAGGCCGCCGGCGCCGACTGGCGCGACGTCGAGCGAGCCCGCTTCGCCGCGAACGCTCTGGTCAGCGCTCTCGCGCCGACCAATACGCTGCCCGGCAACCCCGCGGCCCTGAAGAAGGCGATCGACACCGGCGGCGGCAGCGTCGTCCGCGGGCTGCGCAACATGCTCGGCGACCTGCGGCACAACGGCGGCATGCCGACGCAGACCGACCGGTCGGCGTTCACCGTGGGCGAGGACCTCGGGGTCACGCCCGGTCAGGTGGTGTACCGCGACGAGGTCATGGAGCTGATCCAGTACGCGCCGTCGACGCCGACGGTGCGGGAGCGCCCGCTGGTCGTCGTCCCCCCGCCGATCGGCCGGTTCTACTTCCTGGACCTGCGGCCGGGGCGGAGCTTCATCGAGCACGCCGTCGGCTCGGGCCTGTCGGTGTTCCTGATCAGCTGGCGGGACCCGACACCGGAGCACGCGGACTGGGACCTCGACACCTACGCCGAGCGGGTGCGCCGGGCGGTCAGGGTGGCCAAGGAGATCACCGGGTCGCCGGACGTGAACACGCTCGGGTTCTGCGCCGGCGGGATCCTGATGACGACGCTGCTCAACCACCTGGCCGCCACCGGCGACGACAGCGTGCACAGCGCGGCGTACGCCGTCACGCTGCTCGACTTCGGCACCCGGGCGCCGCTCGGCGCCTTCTCCGGGGCCCGGCTGGTGGGCGTCGCCCGGCGCTCGTCCAAGGCCAAGGGCGTGATCACCGCGCGGTCGATGGGCGCGGTTTTCAACTGGATGCGGCCCGACGACCTGATCTTCAACTACCTCGTGCGGCAGTGGCTGATGGGTGAGGACCCGCCGGCGTTCGACATCCTGGCCTGGAGCGTGGACGGCACGAACCTGCCGGCCAAGCTGCACGAGCAGTTCCTGGAGATCTTCCGGGACAACAAGCTGGTGCGGCCGGGCGAGATGACGGTGCTGGGGACGCCGATCGACCTGAGCCGCATCACGGTGCCGACGTTCGTCACCGGCGCGACGACCGACCACCTCACGCCGTGGACCGGCTGCTACCGGACGACGCAGCTGCTGTCGGGGCCCTCGACGTTCGTGCTGAGCTCGAGCGGCCACATCCAGAGCCTGGTGAACCCGCCGGGCAACCCCAAGATGTTCTTCTACACCGGCGCCGAGCCCGGCCGGGATCCGGAGGCGTGGCGCGAGGAGGCCGAGAAGCACTCCGGCAGCTGGTGGGAGTCCTGGGCGCCGTGGACGATCGAGCACTCCGGCGACGAGGTGCCGGCGCCGACCGAGCTGGGCAGCGCCACACACCCACCGCTGGAGCCGGCGCCCGGCTCCTACGTGGTGGAGAAGGTCTCGGCCTGACCTCCCGCCGGCCCGCGCGGCATCGACCGGTGACTGGCTGTCTCGCCGCGCCGGTACCGGACAGTCCCGGTTCGCGCGCCGTCCACGAGCGAGCCACCACCGGGTGGCGGGGCAGGTTGCCGGGATCGGCCGAGGTCACCGGCTCCCCGCGTCCCCGACGTTGACGGCGGGTCACGGCATCCCGGCGGTCACGCCGGCGTCCGGGGCAGCCTGCGGCGGGCTCGGGAGACACCTAGCGTCGGAGGCGACCGGTCGGGGCCCAACCGTCACCGCACACGGGTGACACCCCGCCGGCACCGCCGAACCGGGCGCGGCATGCTGCCGCACCCGGACCGGGGACCCACCGCACGACTGGGGTGAAGCGCGCACCGGCAGCAACCGGTGGCGCCGGGCGAGCTCCCAGCCCGAACCCGTCAGCTAACCCGGTAGGCGGTTCGTGGAGAACAGGAGATCACCTCGTCCATGACGAGCATTCGCACGTCCTCGTCCGCTCGCCGTTCCCTTTCCTTCGGCCGTCGAGCGGCGGTCGCGGTCGCCATCGGCACCGGAGTGGTACTCACTCCCCTGCCCGCCCTCGCGCACCCGACCGCCCCGGCGCCCGTGGCGTCACCCGCGGTCGCCGCCCCGACGGCGGCCGCCCAGGTCGCCGTCGACACGGCCCTGGCGCAGCTGGGCAAGTCCTACGTCTGGGGCGGCTCAGGCCCGAACTCCTTCGACTGCTCGGGCCTCACCCAGTTCGCCTACGCGGCGGCCGGGATCTCCCTGCCGCACTCTTCCCGGATGCAGTCGGGCATCGGGACGCCGGTCGCTCTGGCCGACCTACGGCCCGGCGACCTGGTGTTCCACTACAGCCCGGTCAGCCACGTCGGTATGTACATCGGCAACGGCCGGATGGTGCACGCGCCGACCGCCGGTGACGTCGTCAAGATCACGGAGATGCGTTACATGCCGGGCTTCGTGGGAGCCCGGCGCCTGGCCTGACCCGCTGACTCGATCCCGCTGACTGATCCGATCAGCACGGCACCCCGGCCCCCGCGGCCGGGGCGCCGTGCCGCGTGGGGCGCGGAGGGGTCGGCTCAGCCCTGGGGGCCGGTGGCGTCGGGGGTGCCGGGCGTCTTGCTGGTCGCGTCTCTGTCGGCGCCGCCGTCCGGAACCCGGGTGACGTCGTCGGACATCGGCCCTTGAGCCGCCCGGGGCGACTGCTCCGGCGCCGCGCTCACCGAGCCCTCGTCCGGGCGCTCGCCCGGCAGCCCCTCGCCCTCGGGACGCTCGTTGGCGCCGCCGTACGGGCGGCCGGTCATGGAGCCTTCGGTCATCGCAGTTCTCCTCCGTACGGTCAGCCGCCGAGCGCCTCGACCATGTTCATGACGGTGCGCATCTGCGGGCCGAGCTTGGTGGCGTAGTCGACGTCGTTCGGGCCGAGGTAGCCCCACCAGTCCCAGCAGCCCTTGGGGTTGAAGATGGCGGGGCCGCTGTCCGGGCGGGCCTGCGGGTAGAGGACGACGAAGTTGTTGGTGTCGGCGTAGGCATTGAGCCCCGAGTTGCGGGCGAAGGTGTCGCCCATTTGCTCGGCCGTCTGCTGGCAGCCGTGCAGCGCCAGGACGATCTTGCACGGGGCACCGCCGGCGCAGGCGTTGGGCGTGTACACGTAGCCGGTGCCGCCCATGCCGATCGCGGGCGCTCCGGTGCGGGTGATGTCGCCGTTGCCGGGCTCCGGGGCGACCGCGTAGGGGTTCTGGTCGAAGGCGGTCAGCGTGCCGCGGGGCTTGCCCGGATTGGGGGCGTCGACCGAGCCGAACATCGTGCGCAGCGAGTCGGCCTGCGCGTCGTAGGGCGAGCAGTTGTTGATGTAGGGCGGGGCGGTCTCGGCGCAGGCCACCGGGCCCAGCGGGCTGATCCAGCCGTGGCCGGCCGCCAGCTCGTTGCGGTAGGTCAGCGGCACGCCGTAGTGGCGGTAGAAGTCCGCGAGGTTGTCGGCCACCGGCCGGACGACGGTCGGGTCGAGCGTTCCGTGGAAGAAGTAGGTGGGGTTGCTCGCCAGGTTCGACAGCGGGTCGATCTTTCCCTCGGCCTCGTACCGGTCGGTGGTCTCGTAGATCACCGGCATCGGCGTCGGGACGTTGTAGGCGGTGCACGACTGCAGCGCGACCGTGACGCTGTTCAGCGCGCACCAGTACGGGCCGGCGCTGAAGATCGCCGTGCCGGCGAAGCGACTGGAGTGCGCCACCTGAAGCTGGGTGGCCATGTACCCGCCGGAGGAGATGCCGGTGACGTAGTTCGAAGTGGCGTTTATCTGGGGCAGGCCTCCGGCCGGCGCGGGGTCGGCCGCGGGCTGCTCGGTCCTGGTGCTCATCAGACCGGCGAGGACGAGCACGGCGGCGACGAGGAGCGCTAGGCGGCGGGCATTGCGCCGTCCCCAGCCGGGGTTCGGGTGGGCCTGATCCATCGGTATCTCCTGCGTGCGACGTCGGGCACAGGGATCCAGGGCGCGGGACGAGGCGCGCTGACCGGTCCGACGACGGAGTACCCCGGAGTTCCATGATCACTCGGATCGGCGATCCGGGGTAGTGGGTCAGTTTGCGTCTGGGGGCGGCTCCGCCACATCCCTGACGAGGAAGCCGTAGACATCGAGGACTCGGATCATGTGCTCATACGCACTGTCCGCTGACCGCCCTGGCTCTGTGGCCGCGATGAGGGCTTTCAAGATGATCGGGAACTCCAAAATCTCTACGCCTTTGTGGGCCGCGTACGCCAGTACCTCCTGACGACCATGGGCTCCGAGCCGACCGACGACGAGAAGGCGCCGAAAGTCCCGGTCACCGATCACAGCGCGGACCGCTTTTGTCGCCTCCTCTCGCGTGAAGTAGAACAAGCTCGGCCACTCGTGCAGATGGGCGGGAGTGATCGCCTCGGTGTGCCAACCTTTCACCTCTACGGCGGCGGCATCTCCGGTTCTTGGGTGGACGGCACACAGATCCAGGTCGGACCAGCCCGTTCCGCCGGTCGGTTTGGAGAACTTGTAGGGCAGGTTTGAGCGGACGAAGTAGCCCTGTAGGCTCAAAGTAGGGGGCTAATATACTCCACTCACCCGCCGGGATGTTGGGATGAGCAAAGGGACTAGTCCGCGGAGGCTGCTAGAGGAGCTTCGCCAGCCGGAGCAAGGTGTCCTCGGTCGCATTCGTTATGCGGGTCATGATGGGCACGATGCTTTCGCCTCGGAATGCAGGGGGCTCGCCAAAGACTATCTCGACCGGAAGATCGGGTTCGAAAGCCTCATTATAGGCACCGACAGGATAGGTGAGTATGACATCGCCCTCCTGCACTGGGAATATGCCGACATCAGTGTGGACATGTCCCGCATGACGTTGGATCTGCTGTGGCCCGATATCGAGAAGGCCGGGAGTGGAAGCCGCGTAGGCGGCATCCCAAGCAGTCCGCTCGGTGAACAGGCCCTGGAAGGCGGCTTCCAGGACTACAAGCGCACGATGTTTGTCGGCATTGTCGAGGTAGTCCAAGGCCCACAAGTCCGCGTCCTTCCCTCGCTCGTAAGGCTGCAGGGCTTCAAGCGCCTTGTACAGCCGTTCGGAAGAGTTAGGCACTTTGCACCGGACCATTTTCGCCCACTGTTGCCATTGGACGGCCTGGGGTTTGCGCCAGATGGGGAAATCGACTTGCTGCCGTTCAGATATAGACAGCTTGTCGCCACCTGCCGCCATGTAAGCGAAATGGTCGAGTGCCGACCGGAAAGCATGAACCGCGTCGCCCAGTCTGCAGGCGATGAGGTCGATACGCGCTTGCTCTACGCGGCCGACCTTCATAGCGCGGTAACCGGCTATATCTGCATCCTCGAAGACGACCGGATATGGCCCGCCCGCATAGAGACTGTCAATAGCCTGTCCGAGGTAGCCCAGTTGAGTCCTACCCCATCCAATCTTCATCTTGATGCTTCTGAATGGGTCGGGTTCCATGACGCTTGTTAGTCCTGAGCCTGACGCTGCTCCTCTATCTCGGACTTTGAGACGCGGACGAGCCGCCGTGCTAGAGCTTCGAAGCGTTGCCCTGGGTCCCGTGGGTCGCCATCGTCATCGGGTGGATCGTCCGTCGGCGGTCGTTTGCTCTGCGGCTGCGAGGTCATCAGGCCCTCCCGGTGAGTGCGGTGTAAGTGAGTCGCTTGGACGAGACCGAGCGAAGTACCAGGGCGCCCGAGGTCGGTGAGTTCGCGGGTGTTGTATGTGAAGACCCGCTCATCCAGGTTAGCGGAACGTGTGAAACTGGTTCGACCGACACGTAGGTGCCGTGCAGGCCGCGCTTGAGCAAAGCCCAGAAGTTCTCAATGCCGTTGGAGTGCACGTGACCGTTCACGTACTCAATGGCATGGTCGACCGTCTCGTGGGCGTAGTCGGAGGACAGCCCGGCGTAGGCCGAGAGGGCGTGGTGTAGACGGCCGCGCCCTCCGTGACGTTGTCCCGAACGTAGCCGGTAAGTGTATTTGCGGAGCGGTTCGCGACGACGGCGGCACGCACGTCGCCGCCGCGCTCCAGCGCACCAATCACGACGGTCTTATCGGCCCCGCCCGTTCCGGTGATCTTCCGCTTTCGCTCGGCGGCGTGCATGTTGCGAGCCTTCCCGCCAATGAACGTCTCGTCCACCTCAACTTCCCCGTCGGCCTTGTTGAAGGTGCCGGTCTGCATGCCCGTCGGGATGTGCCGATCAACGTCGGATCGGTCCTGGCCGGGCCGAGTTCGTCAGGCGATCGCGGAGGGGGACGGCGGGGCGCTGCCGCCCTGCGGATCACCGGCCGTCATCAGGCGGATGATCTCGGCCCGGTCTGTGGCGGAAGGCGATCCCCACCCCGGCTTGTAGCCGTACACGTCGTGGAGCGGCGTTGCGGCGGTGCGTCCGTCCAGTATTTCCACCGACTGGCTGTCGATCAGGCCGGGGTGCTCGACGCCGCACGCCTCGGCGACCTTGACGAGGTCCCTGCGTAGCGTCTTGATGTAATTCGCCGCTCGGACCGACTTCAGTGCCGGGTCCAGGCCGTGGGTGAGCCAGGAGTTCTGCGTCGCGACGCCGGTTGGGCAGGTGTCGGTGTGGCACTTTAGCGCTTGGATGCAGCCGATCGCCAGCATGGCCTCGCGGCCGACGTTGACCATGTCGCAGCCGAGCGCGAAGGCGACGATGGCGTTGTCCGGCAGGCCGAGCT
>JALYMS010000114.1 GCA_030773535.1 Actinomycetota bacterium
CACGATCGTCATGGGTGTCAACGACCACCTCTACGACGGCTCGCAGACGATCATCAGCAACGCGTCCTGCACCACGAACTGCCTGGCCCCGCTGGCCAAGGTGCTCCACGACGCATTCGGCATCGAGCGCGGCCTGATGACCACGATCCACGCCTACACCGCCGACCAGAACCTGCACGACGGCCCGCACAAGGACCTCCGCCGGGCCCGCGCCGCCGCGCTCAACATGGTGCCGACGTCGACCGGGGCGGCGAAGGCGATCGGCCTGGTGCTGCCCGAGCTCAAGGGCAAGCTCGACGGCTACGCGATCCGCGTTCCGGTCCCCACCGGCTCGGCCACGGACCTCACCGTCCAGCTGCAGCGCGACGCCTCGGCCGACGACATCGACGCCGCCTACCGCGAGGCGGCCGCCGGCCCGCTCGGCAAGTACCTCACCTACACCGACGCGCCGATCGTCTCCTCCGACATCGTCACCGACCCGTCGTCGTGCATCTACGACGCCAAGCTGACCAAGGTCTTCGGGCCGATGGCCAAGGTGCTCGGCTGGTACGACAACGAGTGGGGCTACTCCAACCGCCTCGTCGACTGCGTCTCGATGGTCGGCGAGTCGCTCTGACGATGCGCTCCCTCGACGATCTCCTGAGCGAGGGCGTCGCCGGCCGGCGCGTGCTCGTGCGCACCGACCTAAACGTCCCGCTGGACAAGGCCACCGGCAGCATCACCGACGACGGCCGGATCCGCGCCAGCCTGCCGACGCTGCAGGCGCTCCGGGACGCGGGCGCCCGCGTCGTCGTGGCGGCGCACCTCGGCCGCCCCAAGGGTGCTCCCGACCCGAAGTTCTCCCTGCGGCCGGTCGCGGCCCGGCTGGGCGAGCTGCTGGGAGCCCCGGTGGCGCTCGCAGCCGACGTCGCGGGCGACGACGCCCGTGCCGGAGTGGCGGAGCTGACCAACGGCGGGCTCATCCTGCTCGAGAACGTCCGCTTCGAGGCGGCCGAGACGTCCAAGGACGATGCCGAGCGGGGGGAGCTCGCCGACCGGCTGGCCGGCCTCGCGGACCTGTACGTGGACGACGCGTTCGGCGCCGTGCACCGGAAGCACGCGTCGGTGTACGACGTGGCGCAGCGGCTGCCGCACGCCGCCGGCCGGCTGGTCGCCCGGGAACTCGGCGTCCTGACCCGGCTCACCACCGATCCGGAGCGACCCTACGTCGTCGTCCTCGGTGGCTCGAAGGTCAGCGACAAGCTCGCCGTCATCGAGGCGCTGCTGCCGAAGGTCCACCGGCTGCTGGTCGGTGGCGGGATGTGCTTCACGTTCCTCGCCGCCCAGGGGCACGGCGTGGGCGGCTCGCTGCTCGAGGCCGACCAGGTCGACATCTGCCGTCGCCTGCTGGCCGAGGCCGGCAACCGGATCGTGCTGCCGGTCGACGTCGTCTGCGCCCCGGAGTTCAGTGCCGACGTCGAGACCACCGTCGTCCCGGTGGAGGCCATCCCGGACGGGCAGCTGGGACTGGACGTCGGTCCGCGCACGGTCGAGGTCTTCGGCGCCGAGCTCGGCGACGCCCGCACCGTCTTCTGGAACGGTCCCATGGGTGTGTTCGAACTCGAGCCCTTCCAGGCAGGCACCCGCGGGGTCGCCCGTGCCGTCGCCGCGGTGGACGGGCTCTCCGTCGTCGGCGGCGGTGACTCGGCGGCCGCGGTCCGGCAGCTGGGCCTCGACGAGGACGCCTACGGCCACATCAGCACCGGCGGCGGCGCGTCGCTGGAGTACCTCGAGGGCCGGGAGCTCCCCGGCCTGACGGTGCTCGCCGACCGATCGGGGAACTGAGATGGCACGCAAGGATCGGACACCGGCGCGCCGCGAGGGCCGCCGGCCGCTGATCGCCGGCAACTGGAAGATGCAGATGACGCACCTGGAGGCCATCGGCCTGGTGCAGAAGGTCGTCTTCTCGCTGACAGAGGCTCAGCTCGACGCCGCCGAGGTCGTGGTGCTGCCACCGTTCACCGCGCTGCGCAGCGTGCAGACCCTGGTGACCGGCGACAGGTTGGCGATCGGCTTCGGTGCCCAGGACCTGTCGGCGCACGACGCGGGCGCCTACACCGGTGAGGTCAGCGGCGGCATGCTCGCGGCGCTCGCCTGCTCCTACGTGGTCGTCGGCCACTCCGAGCGGCGCGCGATGCACGCGGAGGACGACGGCGTCGTGGCCGCCAAGGTGCAGGCGGCGCTCCGGCACGGCCTGGTCCCGATCCTCTGCGTGGGGGAGGGGCTGGAGGTCCGACAGGCCGGCGACCACGTCGCGCACACCACGGCGCAGCTCGATGCGGCCCTCGACGGCGTGACCGCGGAGCAGCTGACCGCAGGGGACGGCGGCGGCGTCGTGATCGCCTACGAGCCCGTGTGGGCGATCGGCACGGGTGAGGTCGCGACGCCGGAAGATGCGCAGGAGGTCTGTGGTGCACTCCGGTCGCGGCTCGCCGAGCGGTTCGGCCCGGAAACCGCCGCAGTCGTCCGTATCCTCTACGGCGGGTCGGTGAAGGCCGCGAACACGGCCGGGATCCTGGCCGGGCCGGATGTCGACGGTGCGCTCGTGGGCGGCGCGAGCCTGGACGCCGACGAGTTCGCACAGATCTGTCGGACCGCGGCCGACGGCAGCTGAAGGTGCGCTGACCGCCGTCGGCCCAACACGGGGGGAGGCGGGCAGCAGACAGTGGCGACCACCTCGGACCGGCCGGACGGCCGGCTGCCCGCCTGGGCACGGAGCCGGCCCGGCCCCCGGGTGCTGGTCGCCGTCGGGGTCGTGGTCCTGCTCGTCGTCCTGGCGGTGGTCCTCGGCGGAGGCGCCGGCGGCCGGGCCGACGTGCCCGTTCTGGCCGACGGACCCGACGCCGGAGTGGTCGCGGTCCGCGCACCGTCCGACCGGACCGGCGGCACCCTCCGGGTCGTGGCGTCAGACATCGACAGCCTGGACCCGCAGCGGTCCTACCTCCCCGGCGTGTGGAACCTCATGCGGCTCTACGCCCGCACGCTGGTCACCTACACCTCCGAGCCCGGCAAGACCGACCAGCTCGTGCCGGACCTGGCGACCGATCTCGGCACCCCGTCGGAAGACGGCCTGAGCTGGACCTTCACGCTGCGGGACGGCGTCACCTTCGAGAGCGGCCGGCCGATCACCTCACGCGACGTGAAGTACGGGATCGAGCGGTCCTTCGCCTCCGACGTCATCGTCGGTGGTCCCACCTACGTCGTCGACCTCTTCGACGACCCGAGCAACCAGTACGCCGGTCCCTACCAGGACGAGGCGCCCGACCGGCTCGGCCTGGCCGCCGTCGAGACCCCCGACGACCGCACGATCGTCTTCCGGCTCCGGGTGCCGCAGCCGGACCTGCCGTTCGTCCTGGCGCTCCCGTCGAGCAGCCCCGTTCCCATTGAGTCCGATACCGGCGGAGCGTACGAGACCGATCCGGTCTCCTCCGGCCCGTACGCCGTCACGTCCGTCGACCCCGCCACCGGCATCCTGCTCGAGCGCAACCCCTCGTGGGACCCGGCCACCGACGGCGTACGGACCGCCCTCCCCGACCGCATAGTCGTCCGGACCGGGATGAGCGGGCTGGAGCGGGATCAGGCGGTGCTTGCCGGGGCGGCCGACATCGACCTGTCCGGAACCGGTGTGCAGCCGGCCACCACGGCGCGCCTGCGGGTCGAGGACACGCCCCTGCTCGACCGGGTCGACGACCTCACTCCCGGGACCGTCCGCCTGCTGGCGCTGCCGACCGATGTCGCGCCGATGAACGACCCGGCGTGCCGGAGGGCGGTCGCCTCGGCCGTCGACCGACCGGCGCTGCAGAAGCAGCTCCGGCGACAGGGCGACGCCGTGCGCAACTCCACTCTCTGGCCCCGGACGCTCGACGACGGCCCCGAGGACCCCGATCCGCGGCCGGACCTCGCGGCCGCCCGTGCCGCGCTCGCCGAGTGCGGGCAGCCGGACGGCTTCGCCACCGTCCTCGCCGTGCCCGACTCGACCACCAGCGTCCAGGTGGCCGAGCAGGTGGCCGCCCAGCTCGCCGAGGTCGGGATCGAGGCGGAGGTCAGAGCCCTGGACGCGGGCACGTTCTACACCAACGACGTGGGTAACCCCGCCAACGTGATGGCCAACGGTTACGGCATCATCCTCACCACCTGGACGGCGGACTTCCCGACCCCCGGATCGTTCCTCGTGCCGCTCGTCGACGGGCGGGTCATCGCGGCCGTCAACAACACCAACTACGCGCGGCTCGACGACCCGGGGATCAACGCCCTCGTCGACCAGGCGCGAGCCGTGGCCGATCCCGCCGCCTGGCGCGAGGTCGCCGCTGCGGCCGCCGCGACGAACGCCTACGTGCCGCTCGTGGAGACTCGCGTGCAGTTGGTGTCCGGGCAGCGGCTGCGCAACGGCCTGGTGATGGAGCCCTACACCGGCTACGACCTCGCCACGGCCGGTGTGCGCTGACAGCCCCGGGAGCATCGCAGCGAGGAACGATCGAGGAGCGGACCGGGGCGCGGAAGCGCACTGGCGGAAAGGCGCTGACAGCCCGGCGTGCTGGGACAGCACGGAGCGCCGGTGGCGTCGGTTAGGCTGGGAAACGGATCCCACGCAACGACACCCGCCACCGCGGGGCAGGAGAGGTCATGATCGAGCTGGTCCTGAACGTGCTGCTGGTGCTCACCAGCGCGCTCCTCATCGTGCTGATCCTGTTGCACCGCGGTAAGGGCGGCGGCCTGTCCTCCATGTTCGGCGGCGCCGCGTCGTCGTCCCTGTCCGGGTCGTCCGTCGTCGAGAAGAACCTCAACCGGCTGACGGTCCTCATCGCCTTCATCTGGACCATCTGCATCGTCGGCCTGGGCATCCTGCTGAAGGCCACCACCTGACCGGTTCCCTGGTCCCGTCGCCGAACCGGGGCGAAATCGTGACCGGGAATCGCCCCTGCTGGCCCTAGACTTCCCGCGCGGCAGCTGATCTGCCGGACTCGGATCGCTGATGCAGGGGGCAGTCGTGGCAGGTGGCAATGCGATCCGGGGATCCCGGGTCGGAGCAGGTCCGATGGGCGAGGCCGAGCGCGGCGAGGCGGCACCTCGGAACCGGATCCCGTTCTGGTGCGCGAACCTCCACGAGACCAGGGTCGCGTTCGCCTCCGAGGCCGACGTGCCGGAGCTGTGGGACTGCCCGCGCTGTGGGCTCCCGGCCGGGCAGGACGAGCAGAACCCCCCGCCGGCGCCGCGCAACGAGCCGTACAAGACCCACCTGGCCTACGTCCGCGAACGGCGCAGCGACGCCGACGGCGACGCCCTGCTCGAAGAGGCGCTCACCCGCCTGCACCGGCGTCGCGGCGCCTGACCGCGCGGACCGCACTCCGCGGTCCGGCTCAGTCCTCCGAGCGAGGGCGGGGCGCCGGGCCGCTCGACCGCCAGCTGGCGGTGGCGACGTCCCGGAACTCCGTCCGCGGCCGTGCGCCGCGGGCCGACCGCCAGGGCTCGGGCCAGGGGTACTGCGCCGGGGGCAGTTCGGGGGCGGCGTCCCCCGCGAGCTCGTGCACCGGCGGGAGTTCAGATTCGGCGGTACGCGGGCGGGGGATCGCCGGGGCGTCGGTCATGGGGCGGGTCGGTGACGCGGTCATCGCAGTGCTCCGATCGTTGCGGTATCCCTGAGCGGCTCAGGGCGCATCCGGCACGGCCGCCGCGGAGGCGGCAGGCGACCAGTGGAGCGCGCCGGCCGGCTCGCGGATACAGCCGAAAGTCTCTACCCCGGCGCTGCAGTCGACGCCGCAGCCGGGTCCGGGCCGACCTCGACCAGCACCAGGTGGTCGGCGGTGAGGAAGGCCGAGCGGAGATCGTCGCTGAAGCCCTCGAAGGGCGAGGCCTGGGAGCGGTGCTCGGCCATGGCCGCCTCGCGCTGGGCCAGCACGTCCCGCCCGTCCAGCACGTCGGTGACCTCCTCGTCGGGTCTACCAGGTCGTCGGGGTCGAGGGAGTGGTAGGCGGTTCCCGGGCGGAGCGAGCGCCTCTCGTCGAGCCAGCGGCGCATCAGGGAGTTGGGAAGGCAGTGCTCGTAGAGCTGCGCCGCCCCCTCCGGGAGCCGGCCGGCCGCCTGTGCGCTCCGCAGGGCCGAGTGCATCGCGGTCCTGATGTGGCGGTGGTCACGGTGACCATCGCTGCCGTCGAGGATCACCACCACGGTCGGGCGCAGATCGGCGACCAGTCGCTCCAGGACCGCCGCCACTGCCGCCACGGGCGCCGCGCACAGCGAGCCCGGCGGGGGCTCGCCGTCGAAGCCGGAGTCGCGGTACCCCAGCAGCTCTACCCGGGCTGCCGCGAGCCGGCCCGCCGCCCGGTGCAGCTCCGCCTCGCGGACGGCACCGAGGTCGTCAGAGCCAGCAGACCCGGGGGTCGGCTCGCCGGCTTCGCGCGCGTCGCGCACGCCACCGTGACCTCGGGGCCAGGGCCGCGGCCCGCGCGATGACCGACCCGCAGCCGAAGGCCTCGTCGTCGGGGTGCCCGACCGCGACGAGCCAGGCGTTACCCGGGCGGACGTCGCGCAGACCGGAGCGGGAGGCGGTGGGGAACGTTCGGGTCACCTGACCACCTCCGCGCCAGGTTCCGGCCGGCCGGGCGGCTAGCCGGGGAGTGCGGGCAGCTTGCCCGCCGCGGCGGCGTCGAGCAACCACCTGGTGGCTCGTCGGCCGTGCACTCCGGCGGCGGGCAGCTCGTCGGGGTCGGCGCCGGCGAGGGCCCGCGCGATCGCGGGTGCCTTCTCCGCTCCTGCGGCCACGAGCCACACCTCGTCAGCGGCGTTGATCGCCGGGAAGCCCAGGCTCACCCGGGTCGGCGGGGGCTTGGGACAGTTCCGGACGGCGAACACCGGCCGCTCGTCGTGCACGGCCGGCGATCCCGGGAAGATCGAGGCGGTGTGACCCTCCGGCCCCATCCCGAGCAGGAGCACGTCGAACCGGGGCAGATCCCTGCCCGGCGCGGCGGCGGCGGCCAGCTCGCCCGCGTACCAGGCGGCGGCGTCCTCGGGCGTGGAGAACTCGCCGTCCGACGGTGGCATCGCGTGTACCCGCTCCGCCGGGACCCCCACGACCTCGAGCAGGGCCCGCCGGGCGGCCTTCTCGTTCCGGTCGTCGTCGTCGGCGGCGACGAACCGCTCGTCCCCCCACCACACGTCCACCGCCGACCAGTCGACCGGGCCGCCGACCGCGGCGGGAGCGAGGGAGGCCACCTGTTCGAGGACGGCGATGCCGACGCCCCCGCCGGTCAGGACGACCGACGCGCCGCCGGAGGTTCCCTGGGCGGTGGCCAGCCGGGTGACCAGCTCCTCGGCGACGGTCCGGGCCAGCGAGCCGGTGTCCGGCCGGACGAGGACCTCGGGAGGAGGCGGGTTCACGGGCCGTGGCCCGCCTTCGCCGCGTGGCGGTGCTGCCCGGCGCCGTCGTCCTCCTCGGCCGGGTCGAACCACACGTGCTCGCGCACCGGTGACCGCTCGGCGAGCCCGGTCACGCTGGTCGTGGCCTCGAGGGCCTCTCGGTAGGGCTCGTCGGAGTCGAGCCGGCGGAGCTCCTCGCTGAGCAGGTCGCCCAACTCGCGTTCGGGCAGCGCGACGGTGGCGTCGGGGCGGTAGGGCTGGGAGATCGTGGCGCCGCCCTTGCGGTCGGCGTGGATGCGGACCTCCTCGTCCTGGTCCAGCTGGAGCACGACGGAGTCCACCCCGCTGCTGCCGGGGACCCGCCCACCCGCCTCGACCGCGATCCGCTGGCTGGTGCGCGAGGACAGCCAGCCGCCCAGCAGCTGCGCGCTCGCGTTCGCCGGATCGCCCTCGACGCGCCCGCCGGTGACCCGCACCGGCTCCCCCCGGCGGCCGGACACCGCGTCCAGGGTGGAGGCCAGGATGGCCCGCCACGGCGTGCACCGCGTCCAGGTCAGGTCGGTGTCGCCGGGGACGAAGTCCTCGGCACGCGTGCGCAGGGCGGCGAGGGAGTCCTCGGGGATCGAGCTGTCGGTGATCCGGCGGTCGGCAAACACGGACAGCGCGTCGGTCGCCAGGCGGTCCGGGGGAGCGGCGTGCCACCAGGTCACCACCGGCGCGTCGGCGGCCAGCAGGGGGAGGACGACGGACTCGGCGTGCAGGCCGAGCCGGCCGTACATCCGCATGACGACCGACTCGCCGGGGCCGAGGCGTCCGCCGATGAGCACCTCGGCGTCCAGCCGGGGCGCCGGGGCGTCGATCTGCCGGCGCACGACTACGAGCAGGCGACACGGGTGCGACTCGGCGGCGTGGGTCGCCGCCTCCTCGGCGTCGCTGACCCGGCTCTCGTCGGCGACGACGACCAGGGTGAGCGCCACCCCCGACAGCACCGCACCGCCGGTCCGTCGCTGAGCGGCGAGCTCCTTCACCACGGCCGAGCCGGTGGTGTCCCAGAGCGTCGTCACGGGGTCTCCTCGGGTCGGGGGCGGGGGAGGCGCGGGGTTCGGCCGGTACTGCCGCTCACGGACGCCGCCAGCGGCGGCCCTCGGCGGCCAGCATCTCCTCGGCGGCGCGCGGCCCCCACTCGCCTGCGCGGTACGAGGAAGGGGTCGTGCCCGCCCAGAACTCCTCCAGCGGGTCGATCACGACCCACGAGGCCTCGACCTCTGCGTTGCGCGGGAAGAGCGTGGCGTCCCCGAGGAGCACGTCGAGCAGGAGTCGCTCGTAGGCCTCGGGGCTGGACTCGGTGAACTGCTCGCCGTAGAGGAAGTCCATCGACACGTCGCGGACCTCCATCACGCTGCCGGGGACCTTCGACCCGAACTTGAGGGTGACCCCCTCGTCGGGCTGCACCCGGATCACGAGCTGGTTGTTGCCGAGTTCCTCGGTGTCGGTGTCGGCGAAGGGCAGGTGCGGCGCCCGCTTGAACACCAGGGCGATCTCGGTGACCCGCCGGGGCAGTCGCTTGCCGGTGCGCAGGTAGAAGGGCACGCCGGCCCAGCGGCGGGTCTCGACCCCGAGGCGCACGGCGGCGAAGGTCTCGGTCGTGGAGTCCTCGGCGACGCCGTCCTCCTGCCGGTAGCCATGCACCCGGTCGCCGGCGAGCCATCCCTGTTCGTACTGGCCCCGGACGGCGAAGGTCGCCTTGTCCTGGGGGACGGAGATGGCGCGGAGCACCTTCAGCTTCTCGGTCCGGATCTCCTCGGCGGAGAACTCGACCGGCTCCTCCATGGCGGTGAGCGCCAGCAGCTGGAGCAGGTGGTTCTGCAGCACGTCCCGCGCGGCGCCGGTCTTCTCGTAGAACCCCGCCCGCCCGCCGATGCCGACGTCCTCGGCCATGGTGATCTGCACCGAGTCGACGTGGTTGCCGTTCCAGATCGGCTCGAACAGCGTGTTGGCGAAGCGCAGCGCCAGAAGGTTCTGGACCGTCTCCTTGCCCAGGTAGTGGTCGATCCGGAAGACGTCGTCGGCGCCGAACACCGAATCGACCAGCTCGTTGAGCTGCCGGCTGGAGGGCAGGTCCTCACCGAACGGCTTCTCGA
>JALYMS010000115.1 GCA_030773535.1 Actinomycetota bacterium
CTCCAAGCAGGGGGATGGGATGGACACCTCGGGGAACCCGGTCGCCGCCGCCATCGACGGTGCGACCGGTGACTGGTCGATGTCGGGGGACGCCATGCGGTGGTCGCCCGAGCTGGCGGATCGGGGATCGGCGGGCAGCGAGTTGCCGGGGCTGGAGACCGCCGGAGGGCTCGGGACGGGGCTCGGGCTCGACATGGACTCGGTGCGCCGGCTCGTGACGGGCGCGTTGACCTCACTGGGCACCGTGGCCAACGACGTGGTCGCCGAGGTCCGGCAGCTCACCCGCGGCACACCGGACGAAGGCTCCTCCCCGGACGGCGACGGCTAGACCGAGGGGCGCGCTCCGCGGGACCGCGAGCGCGCTGATCTCGCCGCCGACCTGTAGAACCGTGGGCAGCAGTCACCACACCTGGGGAGTCGCATGAGCAACTCGTTGACGCTGGCGCCCGCGCCGCGGTCCGAGGCCGCCGAGCGGGTGCGGGAGGAGGTGCGCGAGTTCCTCGCCGCAGAGCTGGCCGCCGGCACGTTCGAGATGCACGTGGACACCTGGCTCTCCGGCGTGGACCCGGCCTTCTCCCGGAAACTGGGCGAGCGCGGGTGGCTGGGGATGACCTGGCCCAAGCAGTACGGCGGGCACGAACGCACGGCCATGGAGCGCTACGCCGTCACCGAGGAGCTGCTCGCCGCCGGCGCTCCGGTGGCCGCGCACTGGATCGCCGACCGCCAGTCGGGCCCCAACCTGCTGCGCTACGGAACCGAGCAGCAGCGCAGGGAGATCCTGCCCCGCATCGCCGCGGGGGAGTGCTACTTCGTCATCGGGATGAGCGAGCCCGACTCCGGATCCGACCTCGCCTCGATCCGCACCCGGGCGGTGCGCAACGGCGACGGCGACTGGGTGGCGAACGGGGCGAAGGTCTGGACCTCCAACGCGCACCACTCGCACTACGGCATCGTCCTGATGCGCACCTCGCCGCCCGGCGAAGGGCCTCGCGGCAAGCACCAGGGGCTCACCCAGTTCCTCGTCGACCTGTCCCTGCCGGGCATCACGATCAACCCGATCCGGATCCTCGACGGCGGCCACCACTTCAACGAGGTGGTCTTCGAGGACGTCGTGATCCCGGGCGACATGCTGCTCGGCGAGGAGGGCAACGGCTGGCACCAGGTGACCGCGGAGCTCGCCTTCGAGCGGTCCGGGCCGGAGCGGTTCCTGTCGACCTATCCACTCGTCGCCGAGTTCGCCCGGCGGGTCGCCGACACGGCCGACCCGGCCGCGCTGGCGACGCTGGGGAGGCTGTCGGCGCGCCTGCTCGCGCTGCGCCAGATGTCCCTGCGGATCGCGGCGGCGCTGGACCGGGGAGAACTCCCCGACATCCCCGCTGCGCTGGTCAAGGACGTGGGGACGACGTTCGAGGGCGACGTGGTCGAGGAGATCCGCCGGGTCGTCGACATCACGCCGTCCCTCGAGTCGCCGGATCCGTTGAGTCGAGCGCTGGCCGAGGCGCAGCTGCACCAGCCTGGGTTCACCCTCCGCGGCGGGACGAACGAGATCCTCAAGGGGATCGTGGCGCGGGGATTGGGACTGCGATGACGACGGGCGAGCGGGGGACGTTGCGATGAGTGATCAGGACCTGGTGGTCGAGACCGTCCGGGACATCCTCACCGGCTTCGAGCCGTTCGTGCTGACGACGGAACGGCGGTGGGACGCGGGCCTGTGGAGGGTGCTCGCCGAGTCGGGGCTGACCGGTGTCGGGCTGCCCGAGGAGGCCGGTGGCTCGGGCGGCGAGCTGGCCGACGCGGTGGCGATCGTGCGGACGCTGGCCGCCGGGGCGGCGGCGGTGCCGGTCGCCGAACAGCTGCTTGTCGCCGGACCCGCACTGCTGGGTGCGGGGCTGGACCTGCCCTCGCCCGAGGAGCCGACCACGTTCGCCGTCGCCGACGCGGTGAGCGTCTCCGCCGTCGACGACGGCGACGGTCCGGGCCGGTTCACCCTGAACGGAACGGTGACCGACCTCTCGTGGGCGGGCGTGGCCGCGCACGTCGTCGTGCTGGCGCCCGCGCCCGCGGGGCTCGAGGGGGCGATGCTCGCGCGGATCGACGCCTCGGACCTGGCGGCGACCGATGCGGCCAACCTGGCCGGTGAGCCGCGCGGGTCACTGGTGCTGGACTCGGTGCCGGCCTCGGGTGCGCTGCTCAGCGCGACGCAGGCGGACGAGGTGCGGGCGCGGTTCGCGCTGGCGCGGGCGGTGCAGCTCGCTGCGGCGCTCGAGCGGGTGCTGGCGTGGACGGTGCAGTACGCGGGGGAGCGGGTGCAGTTCGGCCGGCCGCTGGGCAAGTTCCAGGCGATCCAGATGGAGCTGGCCGAGATGGCCGGCGAGGTGACCGCGGTGACGGCGGTGACCGACGCCGCCGTCCAGGCGCTGGAGCACGGCTCACCGAACTTCGTGCTGGCCGCCGCGGCGGCCAAGGTCCGTGCGGGAGCCGCGGTGGAAGTCGTCGCGCGCCTCGGCCACCAGGTGCACGGCGCCATCGGCTTCACCCAGGAGCACAAGCTGCACCACCTCACCCGCCGGCTGTGGTCGTGGCGGGACGAGGCGGGCAGCGACCTGGCCTGGTCGCGCGTGCTCGGCGCGGGGCTCCTGACGAACGGAGCCGACGGCTTCTGGCCGGGTCTGACCCGGGTGGGCTGACCGATGACGGGCGCCGACCGATGACGTCCCCCCGCGGACCGCTGGCCGGGCTCACGGTGGTCGAACTGACGTCGACGTTCCTGGGTCCGTACTGCGCGGTGCTGCTCGCCCAGCTGGGGGCGCGCGTGGTGAAGGTGGAGCCCCCGGAGGGCGACATCATCCGGTACGTGGCGGACGAGCGGAACTCAGGCCTCGGGCCGGCCTTCCTCAACTTCGACCGCGGCAAGGAGTCCGTCGTCCTGGACCTCGCGTCGGCGGCGGATCGGGAGGCGCTGGACCTGCTGATCGACTCGGCCGACGTCTTCCTGCACAACATGCGGCCCTCGGCGATGCGGAAGCTGCGCATCGACCCCGACACCGTGCTGGCACGCAATCCCCGGATCGTCCACTGCTCCGCGGTCGGCTACGGCTCCGGCGGCCCCTACCGCGACGAGCCCGCCTACGACGACGTCGTGCAGGGTGTCTCCGGGCTCGCCGCGGTGCAGGGCGGCA
>JALYMS010000116.1 GCA_030773535.1 Actinomycetota bacterium
ACGGCAACGGCGGCGGAGCCAACGACATCCTGGCCCGACGCTCCAACGGCGACCTCTACCTCTACCCCGGCAACGGGACCGGCGGCTTCGGCACCAGCTACCCGAGGATCGGCACGGGCTGGTCGTCCCTGAGGATCGCCAGCGCAGGCACCAAGTAACCGGTTCCGCGCAGCCCGTCGACGACCACGCCGTCGACGGGCTGCTCGGGAACGTCGGGTACGCATTCGCCGTGGTGGCGCGGGTGAGGTTCGAACCCACGGATGAGGTATTTCAGTGCGCTTCTCCGACCAGCGTGATCAAACGGCCCTTTGGTGGGCATCGTGTGGGCAAGGTGTGGGCACGGTCCTTGCCCGTAGCGGGTAGGCGTATCAGCACAAGGCTTGTTGATGGGGCTGTCAGGGGAGCGCTAGGTTGAGGTTCTCGTGCTCGGCGTAGTCAGCGAAGTCCTTGGCGTTGAAGGTCGCGAGCGGCAGCTCGCGCACCAAGCAGCAGACAGCAATCCAGCTGTCGTTGACAGGGCGCGGTCGGCCACGCAGCTGGGCGCGTGCCCGCAGCTCTTCCCCAACGAGCCGCAACGCGCTGGTCGTAGCCGGAGCACGAGCAGGGTCGACAGGAACTGCTGCATGGCGGCGACGTTCCGTAGGCCCCAGTGGCGAATCGGCGTCCACTTGTCAGCTCGCCCACGGTCACGAACGTCACGGCGGCGATGTGTCCAGCGAGCCGGCTGGCCACCGGTTCCGGGGGTGCGCCGGCGAAGCAGTGCCGAGGCGACGTCCGTGTCGAGGACGACGACGCTCGAGAGATGGTGGACCGCCGGGAGCTGTAGAGCTCGGTGAGGAAGGCCGCGTGCTCGTCGTCGGACTCGAAGGGGACGCGAGGGGCGAGCTCATGGGCTCGCGGGATCAAGGCCTTCGTGGCCGTCCTTCACTCGTAAGGCACTACCGGCGCGCCAGGGAAGATCAGAGATCAGGGGAGCTACCGAGGTGACAATCGCCACCTCGGCTGCGCGGACGTGACGGCGGAAAACCTTCAAGTAGAGACGTGTAGCAACAGCAGGCGAACTGCAACGCGGAGTCTAGGAAAGCGTTCCATGGGTGATCTGCAGTCGTTGGCCATCGACGGATATCGCCGTTGACCTGCGGCTATGCCTTCTGTCGTCGGCGGTCGTTGTGGATCTCGATTGGACGCCGTGCGGACTGAGTGCGGACCAAGCGGGCGGTCTTTCAGCCTGAGTTCCGCAGCAGGTCGGCAGTCTGGTGACGAGTTCTGCAGGTCGGCAAGCAGAAACTCACGTTGAGCCGCGGAGGGGTCCGGTCACCAGGCGGCGGGGTTGGCCTGGCCCGCCTGGGGCTGGATCAGGTGGCGGGGTCGAGGCGGAGGATGTTCTTCGCTGGCGGGATGTCGAGAGCAGCCAGGATGGTCTTGGTGGCCGCGGTGGGCTGGCTGGTCTGGGTGAAGGCGCCGACGTGCAGGTCCTGCAGCTCCTCGCGGACCGCAGCCCAGGTGCGCCCGGTGCGGGTCTCCATGATGCGCACCAGCAGCAGGTCCAGCCAGCACAGCAGGATGTGAGCGCGGATGTCGGTGTTCCAGGCGGTGGTAGACCGGGCGCAGTTCCAGATGGGTCTTCCGGTCCCGCCATGCGGCCAGGGCAAGCAGCGCGAGCAGGCCGACGTGTCGACGGGCCAGCCGCAGCGTGCGGGTCAGGAGCCGGGGACGGCCATCGGGATCGGCCGCGGGTGCGGGCGTTCCCGCCGCCGTCCCGGCACCGTCGAGGGGCTGCCGGGGACGACGGGCGCCGCGCACCGGCTCACGCCGCTCGCGGGCGGGGGCTTTCGTCGCCGGGGTCCGAACCGGTGGGACGGGACGTCGAGACCTCCTCGTGGTAATCCTCTTCGACGTTGACGTCCCAGATGTCGTGCGCCGTCCCGTCGGCGATGTTCTGGACGGTGAGCATCGCCGTCAGCATCGAGTGGTCCTGGTTGTTGTAGCGGAACATCCCGTTGCGGCCGACCGGGTGCAGGTTGGGCGTGTTCGCCTCCAGCCAGCGCCGGATGACCTCCACGTTCTCCTTGTACCCGGCATCGTAGAACGGATAGGCCTTGGGCATTCTGACGACGAACCCGCGCTCGACGTCCCCTGCCGCCACCAGCCCCAGCCGCTCCAGCTCGACGGCGCCCTGGGCGATCAGCTCCTCGTCGGACCGGCGCCAGGTGGCGTCGCCGACGTTCACGAAGTACTCCAGGCCCAGGCACGTCCGCCCGTCCTTGACCAGATAGGGCGACCAGGAACCGAAGTTCTGGATGCGCCCCACCTGCACGTCGGGGGAGTGGATGTAGATCCAGTTGTCGGGGAAGCCCGCCTCGACCGGCACGACCAGGGCGACGGTGAGGAAGTCCCGGTACTTCAGGGAATCGGCCGCTGCCAGCACCTCGGCCGGGGGCTTCGGGTCGAGGGCGCGGACCAGGGAGGAGAAGGGCATCGAGCTGATGACCTGGTCGGCCGTGTAGTGGTGCTCTGCCCCGACGTCGGTCCGGCTGGCCGGCGGGGCACCCGCCCCGGGACCGTAGCCGCCGGTGACCACCGCGGTGAGGCCGGTGACGCCGCGGCCGGGCTCCCAGTGCACGGTGCGGACCTTGTGCTCGAGGACCACGGTCCCGCCGCGTTCCTCGACCTGGCGGGCGGCGGCCTCCCACATCATCCCCGGCCCGTACTTCGGGTACTGGAACTCCTCGATGAGGGAGGTGATCTCCTTCTGGTTGCCCTTGGGCGTCAGCGCGTTCACCACGGCGCCGACCAGCGACAGGTTCTTGATCCGCTGGGCGGCGAAGTCGGCCGGCAGCTGGTCGACCGGCACGCCCCACAGCTTCTCGTTGTAGGTCTTGAAGAAGTGCTGGTAGAGGCGCCGCCCGAACCGCGCGACGATCCACCCTTCCAGGGTGTCCTGGTTCTTCGGCGGCCGGACCCGTGCCCACAGGTAGGACGCCACGCACCGCACCGCCTCCACCGGCCCGAGGTTGCCCAGGGCGTTGCCGGCCTTCAGCGGGTAGTCGAACAGCTTGCCGTCGTAGAAGATGCGGCTCATCCGGGGCCGGAGCAGGAAGTCCTC
>JALYMS010000117.1 GCA_030773535.1 Actinomycetota bacterium
CCGGGCTACCCGGCGGACGAGCCGATGGTGCCGCACGGCATGGCGGTGTCGCTGACCGCGCCGGAGGCCTTCCGCTTCACCTTCGACGCCTCCCCCGAGCGCCATTCCCGCGCCGCCCGGCTGCTGGCCCCGCAGGCCGAACAGCCGGCCGACCCGGCCGCCTTCCTCCCGGACGTGCTGACCGAGCTGATGCGCGACATCGGCATCCCGGCCGGCATCGGCGCCGTCGGTTACGACGAGAGCGACATCCCCGATCTGGTGGAGGGCACGATGAAGCAGCAGCGGCTGCTGGCCACGGCGCCCCGGCCGGTCACCGAGGACGACGCGGCGGGCGTCTACCACCGCTCGATCGAACTGTGGTGAGCCGCCCCGCGGTGGCCGACGACGACCTGCTGGCCGCTCTGCGCGGCGCGGGCGTCTCCGACGTCGACGGGTCCGGGCTGGCCCTCGCCCTGTACTCCTCCGACGCCTCGCTCTACCGCGTGCTCCCACGGGCGGTCGTCCGCCCGCGGCACGCCGACGAGATCGTCGCGACGCTGGAGGTGTGCCGCTCCCTCGGCGTCCCGCTGACCGTGCGCGGCGCGGGGACCTCCATCGCGGGCAACGCGGTCGGTGCGGGCGTCGTCCTGGACACCAGCCGCCACCTGAACCGGGTGCTGGGCATCGATGCCGAAGCCCGCACGGCGGTGGTCGAGCCGGGCCTGGTCCAGGCGGCGCTGCAGACCGCGGCGAAGCCCTCCGGCCTGCGGTTCGGCCCCGATCCGAGCACGCACAACCGCTGCACGGTCGGCGGGATGATCGGCAACAACGCCTGTGGCTCGCGAGCGCTGAGCTACGGCCGGACGTCGGACAACGTGGTCGGCGTCGACGTCGTCACCGGGTCCGGCGAACGGCTGCGGCTCGGCAGCGGCTCGAGCCCGGGCCCCGGCGTCCTCGGCGACCTGCACCGCCTGGTCGAAAGGGAACTGGCCGCGATCCGCACGGAGCTGGGCCGGTTCGGCCGGCAGGTCTCGGGCTACTCGCTCGAGCACCTGCTGCCCGAGCGCGGCTTCGACGTGGCCCGCGCCCTCGTCGGCAGCGAGGGCACCCTGGCGGTGGTCCTCGGTGCGACCGTGCGGCTGGTCGCCGACGCGCCGTACCGCGGGCTGGTGGTCCTCGGCTACCCGTCGATCGCCGACGCCGCCGATGCCACGCCTGGCCTGCTCGCCCACTCCCCCACCGCCGTCGAGGGGCTGGACGCGCGCATCGTCCAGCGGCTGCGCGACGTGCCCGCCGCCGTCGTCCCGGAGCTGCCCAAGGGCGATGCCTGGCTGATGGTCGAGCTGACCGGGGACAGCGTGGCCGAGATCATCGACAAGGCACGGGGGGTGCTGGCAGACGCCGCCGCCCTGGACTCCCTCGTGGTCACCGAGCCGGCCGAGGCGGCGGCGCTGTGGCGGATCCGGGAGGACGGCGCGGGGCTCGCGGCCCGCACCAGCGACGGTCATCCCGCCCATGCCGGCTGGGAGGACGCCGCCGTCCCCGTGGAGCGCCTGGGCGGCTACCTGCGCGCCTTCGAGGCGCTGCTCGACGAGCACGGGCTGCAGTGCGTGCCCTACGGGCACTTCGGCGACGGCTGCGTGCACGGCCGGATCGACTTCCCCTTCGGCTCCGACTCACCCGGTGGCCAGCCGGACCGGGGCCGATCGCGGTACCGGGCGTTCATCGAGGACGCCGCCCGGCTGGTGGCCGGCCACGGCGGCTCGATGTCCGGCGAGCACGGCGACGGGCGCGCGCGCAGCGAGCTGCTCCCCTACATGTACTCGCCCCGGGTGCTGGGGCTCTTCGAGCGGGTCAAGGCCATGTTCGACCCCGACGACGTGCTCAACCCCGGCGTGCTGGTCCGGCCGGCCCGCTTCGACGACGACGTGCGCATGGCGGAGGTGCCCCCGCGGCGGGAGGGTCTCGCGCTGGCCTACCGGCACGACGGCGGGGACTTCACCGCCGCCGTCCACCGGTGCACCGGGGTGGGCAAGTGCCGCGCCGACCTGTCCGCCTCCGGCGCGGTCATGTGCCCGTCCTGGCCGGCCACCCGCGAGGAGAAGGACACCACCCGCGGCCGGGCCCGGGTGCTGCAGGAGATGCTGGCCCCCGGGGGGCCGGTCAAGGACTGGCGCTCACCGGAAATCCACGACGCGCTGGACCTGTGCCTGTCCTGCAAGGGGTGTTCGCGGGACTGCCCTACCGGGGTCGACATGGCCTCCTACAAGGCCGAGGTGCTGCACCAGACCTACCGGCGGCGGATCGTGCCCCGGTTCCGTCCGCGAGCCCACTACACGCTGGGCCGGCTGCCGTTCTGGGCCGACCTCGCCGCCCGCACGCCACGGCTGGTGAACGCCGTCCTCACGTCCCGCCTGGGCGGCCGGATGGCCAAGTGGTCGGCGGGCATGGACCAACGGCGCGAGGTCCCGCCGTTCGCCGTGCGCACCTTCCGGCAGCAGTGGGCGGCCCGGCCCGCTCCGGCAGCGGACGGCGGCCGACCGGTCGCGCTGTGGGTGGACTCGTTCACCGACCACTTCGCGCCGGAGGTGGCGTCCGCCGCGGCCCGCGTCCTGGAGGCGGCCGGCTACCGGGTGCAGGTGCCCGGCGCGGACACCTGCTGCGGCCTCACGTGGATCACCACCGGTCAGCTCGACACCGCCCGGAAGACGCTCCGGCACACGGTGGAGACCCTCGCTCCACTCGTCGATGCCGGCGTGCCGGTCGTCGGCGTCGAGCCCTCGTGCACCGCCGCGCTACGCAGCGAGGCGCTGGAACTCGTCGGCGGGCCGGCCGCCGAGCGGGTGGCCGCCGGCACCCGCACGCTAGCCGAGCTGCTCGCCGCGACGCCCGGCTGGGAACCGCCGTCACTGACCGGCGTGGACGTCGTCGCCCAGCCGCACTGCCACCACGCCTCCGTCATGGGCTGGTCGCCCGACGCACAGCTGCTGCAGCGGGCCGGCGCCCGCGTCACCCGGCTGGGCGGATGCTGCGGGCTGGCGGGCAACTGGGGGGTCGAGCGCGGCCACCACGACGTGTCGGTCACCATCGCGGAGCAGCAGCTGCTCCCGGCGGTGCGGAAGCAGGCCGAGCGGAGCGGGGACGACGCGGTGATCCTGGCCGACGGCTTCTCCTGCCGGACGCAGTTGGACCAGCTCGCCGGCCGCCGTGGACAGCACCTCGCCGAGCTGCTGGCCGACCGCCTCCCTTAGGTTCTCGGCAGGCTTGCCCCATCGAAAGTCGAGGAGGCGGCGCTGTCGCCGCTAGTGTGACGGATGTCACAGGATGTCCCTGACCTGTGACATCCGCAGTCGTGGGCCGCTCCCCCGGTACCGGGACGGGCGCCCACCGGCGACGACGCAGGAGGCAGCCATGTCGAAGGCGACATCGTGACCGGGGTCCTCGACCGACCGACGACGACCGGGCCCGCCGACCAGGTGGAGACCTGGCTGGCCGGCTTCGAGGAGGCCCTGACCGCCCGCGACGTCGACCGTGCGGCGGGGATGTTCGCCGCGCAGAGCTTCTGGCGCGACCTGGTCGCCTTCACCTGGAACATCAGGACGGTCGAGGGCCCCGATGGCGTCCGGGACCTGCTGACCGCCACCCTGGACACCACCGATCCGAGCGGCTTCCGGACGAGCGAGGAGCCGACCGAGGCCGACGGCGTCACCACGGCCTGGATCGAGTTCGAGACCGCGGTCGGCCGGGGGCGCGGGCTCCTGCGCCTGGTCGCGGGCAAGGCGTTCACCCTGCTGACCAGCCTCTACGAGCTCAAGGGGCACGAGGAGCCGTTGAGCGAGCGCCGGCCGATGGGGGCTGAGCACGGCG
This sequence comes from Actinomycetota bacterium, assembly GCA_030773535.1. Classification (GTDB taxonomy): domain Bacteria; phylum Actinomycetota; class Actinomycetes; order Mycobacteriales; family Geodermatophilaceae; genus Blastococcus_B. Next base: position 3,847 of record JALYMS010000117.1, read on the forward strand.
CGCAGAAGGACCGGCAGACCTGGCTGGACCGCCGTCGGCGTGAGGCCGCCGAGCTCGGTCGTACGAGCCAGCCCTACGTCGTCGTCGTGGGCGGCGGTCAGGGCGGCATCGCGCTCGGCGCCCGGCTGCGCCAGCTCGACGTCCCGCATCTCGTCATCGACCGTCATCCCCGTCCGGGCGACCAGTGGCGCAGCCGGTACAAGTCCCTGTGCCTGCACGACCCGGTCTGGTACGACCACCTGCCCTACCTCGACTTCCCGGCGAACTGGCCGGTGTTCTCCCCGAAGGACAAGATCGCCGACTGGCTGGAGAGCTACGTCACGGTGATGGAGGTGAACTACTGGGGTTCCTCGACCGTCACACGCGCGACCTATCACGACACCGCCGGCGAGTGGACCGTCGTGGTGGAACGGGACGGCGCCGAGATAACCCTCCACCCGAAACAGTTGGTGATGGCGACCGGGATGTCGGGGAAGCCGAACCTGCCCGAGATCCCCGGCATGGACCGCTTCCTCGGCGACCAGCACCACTCGTCCAAGCACCCGGGACCGGAGAACTACCGCGGCAAGAAGGCGGTGATCGTCGGGGCGAACAACTCGGCTCACGACATCGCCGCCGCGCTGTGGGAGAACGACGCCGACGTGACGATGCTGCAGCGTTCGTCGACCCACATCGTGAAGTCGGACTCGCTGATGGAGATCGGGTTGGGCGACCTCTACTCCGAGCGCGCCGTCGCGGCCGGGGTGACCACGCAGAAGGCGGACATGATCTTCGCGTCGCTCCCGTACCGGATCATGCACGAGTTCCAGAAGCCGGTGTACGACGCGATCCGCGAGCGCGACGCCGACTTCTACCGCCGGCTGGAGGAGGCCGGCTTCTGGCTCGACTTCGGTGAGGACGACTCCGGCCTGTTCATGAAGTACCTGCGCCGGGGATCGGGCTACTACATCGACGTGGGCGCCTCCGAGCTCGTGGCCGACGGGAGCATCAAGCTGGGCCACGGCAGGGTGCGGGAGATCACCGAGCACGCCGTCGTCCTGGAGGACGGCACCCAACTGGACGCGGACCTGATCGTCTACGCCACCGGCTTCAACTCGATGAACGGCTGGGTCGCCGATCTCATCTCGCAGGAGGTGGCCGACAAGGTCGGCAAGGTCTGGGGCCTCGGGTCAGGGACGACGAAGGACCCCGGCCCATGGGAGGGGGAGCAGCGCAACATGTGGAAGCCCACCCAGCAGGAGACGCTGTGGTTCCACGGCGGGAACCTGCACCAGTCCCGTCACTACTCGCTGTACCTGGCGCTGCAGCTCAAGGCCCGCCAGGTGGGTCTCCCGACCCCGGTGTACGGGCTGCAGGAGGTGCACCACCTGGCGTGACGGCGCTGGAACGGCTCTGCGACGGGGCCGGCCTCAGGCCGCGGCCGCATCCCGTCGGGAGCGCGCGGCGGCGACCACGGCGGGGGCGAGCGCGGCCGCGATGGCGGCGTAACCGGCCGAAGACGGGTGGAACCGGTCCGCGGAGAACAGCGACGGATCGCCCGCGAAGGCCACCCCGACCTCGTGAACCACCGCCATGCTGCCGCCGGCGGACTCCACCGCGGCCGCCTGGGAGCGCTGCAGCTGAACCGAGGCCGCCCGGACCGCTGCCCGGAAGGCCGGCGGCACGAACGGCACCGACGACATGTCCGGTGCGGGCACCACGACCACCTCGGTGCCGGAGGCGCGCAGGGCGCGAACCGCCGAGGCGAGCGACGCGGCAGCCTGCGCCGGCGGCACGAAGCGGGCCAGGTCGTTCGCGCCGATGACGATCACGGCGACGTCGGCATCCAGCGGCTCGGCACGCCGTACCTGGAGGGCCAGGTCCCGCGAGACCGCTCCGGGAACGGCCAGCACGTGCAGGTCGACGTCGAAGCCGTCGGTGGTCAGGGCGGTGGCCAGCCGACGGCCGAGGGTGTCCTCGATGCGCAACGCACCGGTACCGAAGGCGATGGAGTCACCCAGGACGACGAGGCGGAGAGGGAACCGTTCCACGCAGAGTCCAACCACCGGCCTGCGCTGCCCGTTCCCGCCGTCGCTAGGAACGGACCTCGGGGTCAGCGGCTCCGCCAGACGGGGCTGCGTCGTTCGGCGAACGCGGTCGAGCCCTCCCGGGCGTCGTCGGAGGAGAAGACCGGCCGGACGATCCCCTCCTGGCGTGCCCAGGCCTCCGCCGGGGACCAGGAAGGCGCCTCCTGCACGATCCGCTTCGTCGCCGCCACGGCCAGCGGTCCGTTGGCGGCGATCACCGCGGCCAGCTCGACGGCCGTGTCGAGGGCGGCGCCGTCCTCGACGACGCGGTTGACCAGGCCGACCGCGGCCGCCCGCTCGGCGTCGATCGGTCGCCCGGTCAGCAGCATCTCCAGCGCGACGGCCCGCGGCACCCGCTGCGGCAGGAGCAGGGCGGCTCCACCAGCGGCCACCAGCGACCGGGTCACCTCCGGTACGCCGAAGCCCGCCGTCCGCCCGGCGACCACGAGGTCGCAGGCCAGCACCAGCTCGAACCCGCCGGCCAGCGCCCAGCCCTCGACGGCGGCCAGCAGCGGCTTGCGCGGCGGCGTGACCGTGATCCCGCACAGCCCGCGGCCCTCGATCACCGGGGTCTCACCGCGCAGGAACGCCTTGAGATCCATCCCGGCCGAGAAGGACCCGCCCGCCCCCGTCAGGACGCCGGCCCGCAGCTCGGTGGACGCGTCGAGCTCGTCCACCGCATCCGCGATCCCCCGGGCCACGGCCGCATCGAGCGCGTTCCGTGCGTGCGGCCGGTTGACCGTGATGATCTGCACGGCACCACGGCGCTCGACGATGACCTCGTCGGACACGGCTCTCCTCCGGCTGGACGCGGGGCCTGGGCGGCGCCGGCTGCCGGGGCCCCGCGTGGGATCAGGCCTTCGGGCCGCCGGCCGCGTAGACCACCTGGCCGGACACGAAGCCCGCGCCCTCGCTCACGAAGAAGGACACCAGGTGCGCGATGTCCTCCGGCTGTCCCACCCGGGCCACCGGGATCTGCGCGGCGGCGCCCTTGATGAAGTCGTCGAAGGGGATGCCCATCCGGTCGGCGGTGGCCTTTGTCATCTCGGTCTGGATGAAGCCGGGCGAGATCGCGTTGGCGGTGACGCCGAACTTGCCCAGCTCGATCGCGACCGTCTTGGTGAAGCCGTGCAACCCGGCCTTGGCTGTGGCGTAGTTGGCCTGGCCGCGGTTGCCCAGCGCCGAGGTACTGGACATGCTCACGATCCGGCCCCAGCCGGCCTCGATCATGTGCTTCTGGACCGCGCGGGTCATGAGGAAGGCGCCCCGCAGGTGCACGTTCATGACGATGTCCCAGTCGGAGTCCGACATCTTGAACAGCATGTTGTCGCGGATGACGCCGGCATTGTTGACCAGCACGGTCGGAGCGCCCAGTTCGGCGGCGACGCGGTCGACGGCGGCCTGGACCTGCTCGGTCTCGCTCACGTCGGCTCCGACGGCCAGCGCCCGGCCCGCGGCGGCCTCGATCGCCTCGACGGTCCCCTTGGCGGCGGACTCGTCCAGGTCGAGGACGGCGACGGCGAACCCGTCCCGCGCCAGCCGGATCGCCGTCGCGGCACCGATGCCGCGCGCCGCCCCGGTCACGATGGCCACGCGGGGAGCCCCGGTGGTGCCTGCCTCGCTCATGAAGTTCCCTTCGTCTGATTGCCGGCTTCACCCGGCCCTGCCGGACCGCGACGCGGCCCCGAACTCCGCGTCAGGCTACTTACTGGTAGCCCGGAGTCCGACGGAGGCCGACTCAGGGCCAGATGCCGGCGCCACTCAGGCCAGATGCTGGCGACCACTCAAGGCCAGATGCTGGCGATGATGATCGCGGCGACCGCGAGCTGCACCGCCGCGCTGACCAGGCTGGCGGGGTGGAAGGACTGCTCCATCAGGTGCTCACCGAGGCGCCCCGGGGTGATCAGATCGAGGACCAGGAACGCGACCGCCTGCAGGAGCACCCCCAGGACGCCGAAGACGACGGTGTAGAGCAGCGCGGTGCCGAAACCGCTGGTGCCGCTGATCCAGATGCTGGCGAAGACGATCGCGCCCTGGCCGAGGAAGCCGGCGGCGAGAGTGATCGCGGCGTTGACCGACCGGTGCTCGTAGATGTGCCTGCCGAGGTGCCCCGGGGTGAGCAGGTCGAGAGCGAAGAAGCCCAGGGTCAGCAGCGCGATGCCGACCCCGGTGTAGGCGACGGCGTAGCCGATGCTCTCCAGCACAGGACGAAAACCTCCGGGGGACGGCGAACGGGCGTGCAAGGTCTACCGCACGCGGCCCCCGCCCGCACGGACCGAACCGCTCCCGCGCCCGCGCCCGCTCAGCCGTCGCCGGACACCACGTCCACCCGGTCGAATCCCTCGCCCGGGTCGGGCGGCACGAGGCGCCGGCGCGTGCTCAGCATCCCGACGAGCGGAACGCGAGCGCGGCCTTCCCGCGCCTGGTTGCGCTCCAGGCAGACCGGCAGCGGGGTGTCCACCCAGACCGCCCGGACCGGCACTCCCGCCCGCAGGGCGGCAGCGATCAGAGGTGCGCGGTCCCCCGGCGTGGGATTGGTGTTGTCGACGACGACGCGCTCCCGGTCCGCCAGGAGCTGTTCGACCAGACGCTGCTGCCGCGCCTCCCGCCGCCTGGCGTTCGGCCAGTGGTCCTTGCTGACGACGGTGTGCGTCCCGGCCAGGTGCCCGGCGACCCAGGTCGACTTGCCGCTGCCCTGCACACCCACCATGAGAACCAGTTCGGATGCCGGCCGGAGCTCCTCCACGGCGGCCAGGGTGTCAGGCCGACGGACGGAGACCGGCGACCGCGGCGTCGTCGGCCAGCGCCGGCCGCGGGGCCGGGTGCTCCACCAGCGCCAGCACGCGGCCGGCCATGAACCGCGCGGTGCGCACCGGCGTCCCGCCGCGCGTCGTCTCGGTCACCTCGATCAGGCCGCGGCCGTGGGTGACCTCCACCCGCCGGCCTGCCCGCGTCGCCTCGATGTCGTAGGTGCGTGTGCTGCCGCTCGCGTCGATCACGATCTCGACCCGGTCGCCCTTCATGTCCGCCTCCTCCGTGGGGGCGCGCTGCAGCGCCATCCGCACGTCAGGAACAACGCAGATGAGCCCGTTCGGATTCCGCGACACGCTGACTGACCTGCAAGGACACCTCGGCGGGGGCCTCACGCGGGCGGCGGGCCGTCCCCGATCTCGGCCGGCTGCGCCCGGCGCGGATGGTGCAGTCGCCGCACGGAGGCCAGCGCCGCCCGGCGTGCGTTCATGCGACGGCGGGCCCGCATGGTCCGCGGCGCACGTGGCTCCTCGCGGAGCAGCGTGTCCAACCAGTGCCCCCTGGGGTCGACGTCCACCAGCAGGGCCTTGACCAGCAGCGTCAGCGGGATGGCCAACAGCGCTCCGAGCGCTCCGAGCACCCAGCCCCAGAACAGCAGCGCGATGAACGTGACGGTCATCGACAGCCCGACCGAGTCACCGACGAAGCGCGGCTGGATCAGGGTCTGGACGACGAAGTTGAGCAGCGAGTAGACGATCACGATGGCGATCAGCTCGCCCCAGCCTCCGGCCAGCAGGCCCAGCAGCGCAGGGGGCATGACCCCGAGGACGAACCCGATGTTCGGGACGTAGTTGGTGACGAACGCGAGCAGCCCCCACAGCGCGGCGGCCGGTACGCCGATGACCGTCAGGGCGATCCAGTCGCCGACGGCCACGACGGCGCCGAACACGGTGCTGACGAGCAGGTAGCTGCGCGTTCCCTGCGTGAAGAGGGTCAGCGCCACGGGCAGGTGCGGGCGCTCCTCCCCGACCAGCGCGATCCGCCGCGGAAAGCCGCTGGACTCGATAGCCATGAACACCAGCGCCGACAGGAGCAGGACGAGGGTGCTGGCCGCCCCCAGCAACTGGCTGAGCAGGCCGGTGGCCAGCCCGACGACCTGCCCGTAGTCGATCTGCTGGATGAGGTCGGAGAGCTGGCCCGACACGAGGCCGGCGGTGTTGAGCTCGGCGACGACGTCGTTGGTGAGCTGTTCGGCCCGGCCGGCGTAGTTGGGCAGCAGAGCGGCCAACTGGGCCGCCGACACGACCAGCAGGGCGACGAACGACAGCAGCACCGCCCACACCAGGATCAGCAGCACCGTCGTCGCCAGCCATCGCGGAACGCCGATCCGTCGGAGCCACCCCTGTACCGGGGCGAGGGCTATGACGACGACGAGGGCGAGGAAGACCGGGGCCACGAGCCAGGCGACCGCCCGCAGGCCGGCGATGGCGAGAGTTCCCGCCGCCAGACCGACCAGGAGCAGCAGCCAGCGCGGTATCGCCGGTTGCCCAGGCTGCGCCGCGCTCGTGGCTCCGGAGGCCGCGCCCGTCGCCGACGCCTCCGGGACACCGGTGTCGTCCGCACTGGCCGCTGGACCCTGCTCCGGCGGAGAACCGGGCGGCTCCGGCGGCGGGGAGCCGGCGTCCGGTGCCGGGCGCACGGGGGTACGGCGCCCGGCCTTCCCGGCGCTCCGCAGGTCCGGCCGCAGTGCCATGCCCACCCCACTTTCCCGCTGGTCGGCTACCCGAGATCGATTCCCGCATGCCTGCGGGCCCTTCCTACGGGTGACCCGAGAGCAGCTCCGTCATGGCGGGAAGCTCGAAGAAATCGGCGGTGGCCCGGGCACTCGGGCCCCCCGCATCGGGGTCCGCGCCCGCGGCCAGCAGGTGCCGCACCGTCTCCGGGGACTGCCGGAAGACCGCGGCGGCCAGCGCCGTCTGCCCCCGGTCGTTCACCCGGGCCGGGTCGGCATGCCGCTCGAGCAGGGCCTCAACCGTTCTCGGACGACCGTGGTAGGCGGCGAGGATCAGCAGGCTGTCGCCCTTGTCGTTGGTCAGGTTGACCGGGACCCCGGCGTCCACGTACGCCACGAGCTCGTCCGTACGGCCGCCCCGCGCGAGATCGAAGACCCGCCCGGCGAGTTCGATCACCCCGGGATCGATCGGTTCCGCGCTCACACCGGTCAGCCTAGGAGACCCCGGTCACCGCCTCCCGACCCCGTCGTCGTCGCGGCTCCGAGACGCGGTCGGTCAAGGCGAGCAGGTGCTCCCACGCATCGCGGCAGGCGTCGTCCCACTCGGGGAAGGACCGGTCGAAGAACGAGTGCGGGGCACCGTCGTAGACGACCGCGTCGACGTCGGCGCCGGCCGAACGCATGGTGTCGGCCAGCTGGAGCTGGTCCCCCACCGGCGTGGCCTGGTCGGCCCCGGCGATCAGCATCACGGTCGGCAGATGCGCCCGCGTGGCCGCCTCCCCGACCATCGAAGGCTTGCCGTAGAAGCCGGCGCACCCGGCCAGGTCCAGCGTTCCGCCGGACTGCCGCCAGGAGTGGCTGCCTCCGAAGCAGAATCCGACCGTGACCACCGGCAGGTCGTCGGAGACGCGCTCCCGCAGGTAGGCGATGGCGGCGGCGATGTCGGAGTCGATCCCCTCGGGAGTGGTTCGCGGGATGTGCGACTGCCAGTCGAAGTCCTCTGCCCGGGTTCCCGGCTCGTCGCACACGCCGGCCGTGCGCCCGAACCAGTCGATCGCCACCGCGACCAGGCCGGCCTGCGCGAACCGCTCGACCAGGGCGGCGTAGTACGGGTGCAGGCCCCGGATGTCGGGAAGGACGACGACCCCCGCCCGGGCCCGCCCCGGCGGCGCGGCGTAGGCGGCGGAGAACTCCGTGCCGTCGTCCGAGATGAGGGTCAGGACACCCCGTTCGGCGACGTCCCCCGTGCGCGGCGGTGCGGGTGGGCGGCTGTCGTGGTCGTGGCACATTCGCCGATCAACTGCCCGCTGCTGCCTCGGCCGCACCCGGCCGGCCACCGAACACCCGGCCCGCGACGTCCCGCCGGATGTCGGCCAACCAGTCGTGCTGCTTGTCCGCCTGGGCCACCATCCGGTCCAGCGTGTCGGCGTCCAGCCGTGGATCGACGTCGGCCAGCGCCCGCAGCGACTCGAACCCCGCCCGCTTGCCGAGCACCGCCGCGGTGATGAACTCGAACTCGATGAGATCGCTCAGCGGGGAGCGGGAGAGCAGGTGCCCGTTCAGCTTGGCCCGCGACAGCTTCTCGCCGACCCACGAAGCCACCTGCTTGTACTGCCGGATCGGCAGGCCGAGTGCGGCCATCGAGGAGGCCAGGACCCCGCGCTCCTCGCGCAGCTCGTCGAGCAGCTGCTCCAGCCGGGGCTCGAGCGAGCTGCCCCGGTGCTGCCCGAGCATCCGGTTGACCAGCTCGATCCCGCCGGTGGCAGCGGCCAGGTGGTCGTTGCAGTACACGGCGAGCAGGTCGAGGTTGGAAATGGCACCGGATGTGGACGACTGGGACACGCGGCCTCCAGGAGTAGCGGTGGTCGAGTTCGCCAGTCTCCCTGGTGGGCCCGCTGACCGCCCATCGGTCGGCTCAACCGAACGGGCTCGACGACGTCGGCGAGGAGGTGGTCTCCGCGGGCTCGGAGCTCGAGGACGCCGGGGCGGACGTCCCGGTCGGGCCCGAGGAGGTCGTGCCGTCGTCCGCGCCCGACGTCGACCCGGCGCGCTCCGCGGTCTGCTCGCCGGCCGGCCCGGCGGTTCCGGAGGAACCGGTCGTACCGTCCGGAGCACTGCTGCCGGTCGGCTCGGCGTCCGCCGCATCCTCGTCGGTGGCGCCGCCCTCGGGCCGGTCCGCAGGCACGCCCTCCGTCTGGACGACGGCGAGGATCCGGCTCTCGAACTCGGTCAGCCGGGCCCGCAGCTCGGCCAGCGGGACGTCCTCGATGTTCTTGCCGAACTCGGCCAGCTCGGCCCAGATGGCGTCGAGGTCGCGGGCCGCGTCCTCGCTCAGAGCACCGGGGAGGCTGACCACGAGCTGGGTGGCCAGGGCGTAGGTCACGCACTCGATGCAGGCGTAGTTGACCGCTGCGGCCAGGTTCTGCGGGACGACGACGTCCACGGACCCGACAACGAGCACGACCCGGAAGGCCACCGCCACCGTGCGGCAGTCGCGGCAGCTGGCCAGGGCATAGGCCTCGTTGCGGTTCAGGACGGTGTCCTCCTCGGCCCAGACCAGCGCGAAGGTGACGTCGTAGGCGACCGAGCCGTCCTCGGTGTTGACCGCGAGCGCCTGGTTGTCCCCCTCGCTCGGGGCCGGGGGCCGGTCGAACGGGAAGACCCACGTCGGCGCGGCGGCGACCGCATCTCCGGCGCCGCTCCCTCCGTCCGCGTCCGCCGTTCCGCCGTCGGCCGCGGGTACGAGCACCATGGCCAGCGCGGGCCGCTCGGCGGTGGGCAGGGGTCCCCCGTCCTCGGGCCAGATCGTGGCAGCGGCCGCCCGCGAGCCCACCTCGAGCCGGCTGCTGTTGGCGGCCGGAACGGCGTCGAGCACCGTGCCGCCCTCCCAGGCGCGAACCGGCTGGTAGCGGTTCCCGGCGGGCCACCAGGCCCAGCCCAGTCCCACGACCAG
>JALYMS010000118.1 GCA_030773535.1 Actinomycetota bacterium
GGCCGGGTCATGGCGCTGTACTTCATGGCCTTCCTGGGCGGCACGCCCGTGGGCGCTCCCCTGATCGGCCTGGTCTCCGAGCGACTCGGCGCCCCCTGGGGGCTGATCCTGGGCGGCGGCGTCTGCGTCGTGGCAGGCCTGGGCGCTGCGGCCTACCTGGCCCACGGGCGCCGGGTGTGGCTGGAGGGCCGGCTCGCGCCGCCGCGGATCCGGTTGCACATCGGCGAGCGTCGACCGAAGGTCGGTTCGCCACCGCTCCGGGCCGCTGAGGAGGCCGCCGCCGAGCGCGCCCGGGGGTCCTCGTCACTGCGTAGCTGACCCGACCGACCGCCTGCCGGCGGGGCGACGGAAGGGCCGGACCGGAGTACCGTCTGCCCATCCCTTCGGAGGTCGGGAGGCGAAGTGGCCGAGGCTGCGCAACTCGTGCTCGCCTTCAGTCTGCTCCCAGCCCTCGTCGTCGTCCTCCGGCTGGTCGCGCGCCGCATGGACGGTGACCGGGTTCCCGGGCGGCTCTCGCGGCGCCGGTGGCGGCGACCGGGCCCACAGCCGGCGCCAGCCCCCGAACGGCGCCCGGTCCAGGTAGTCGCCGCCGACCTGCGCCGGTTGTCGCGGCAGCTCGCCGTCGTTCCCGCCGGGGCGCCGCTGCTGCGCTGGCAGGCGCTGTGGGCGGCGTTCGACGACGTGCTCAGCGAGGCCGCTGAGCAACTCGACGTTCCGCACGGGCTGGCGGCCACGCCGACCGGCCTGGCCCGCGACCTCGAGCGGCTACGGCTGCTCGCCGCGCTAGAGGGCGCCGGCCTGGCGGTGCACGACTGACGACGACGGGCCCGCGGGTGTTCTTCGCCGTCGATCCGCCGGAGGGAGCGCGCGCCCACCTCGACCGCGCTCTCGACCCCCTCCGCGGGAGCCCCGGAGAGCCGCGCTGGATCCCGCCGGGACGCTGGCACCTCACCCTGCTCTTCCTCGGCACGGTGCCGTCGGAGGTGGTGCCGCTGCTCGTACAGGCAGCCGCGCCCGTGGTGGCCGCCACGCCGCCTCTGGATCTGCGGCTGGCCGGCGGCGGACGGTTCGGCCCGCTGCGGCGTCCGCAGGTCCTGTGGGCCGGACTGGACGGCGACGTCCCCGGACTCACCGATCTCGCGGGGCGGCTGGCCGACGCCGCCCGGGCGCTGCGGCTGCCCGTGGAGGACCGGCCGTTCCGCGCGCACCTCACCGTCGGCCGGTGGCGTCCCCGGCAGGCTGCCGACGGCGCCCTGGCCGGCCGGCTGGCCGGCTACCGAGGGCCGGCGTGGCCGGTGAGCGAGGTCCGCCTGCTGGAGAGCCGCCTCGGGCCTGATCCCGCCTACGCGACCATCGCCCGCTGGCCGCTCGCGAGGTGAGTCGCCCGGCCGGACGGCTCCTCCGGCCCCGGGGTGAATACGCAAGGAATCCGCACGGTGAGCTGCATTTATGACCGTCGATGACCAGCCGATCGCATGGCGCCACGGGCGTCTCACCCCTTGGTCGGAGGTCGATTGACTCCCTCTTCGGCGCCCCCGAACGCTGTGTGCATCGCTGCCGATCAAAGGTGCTCACTTGATGCTCTCCACTGCTGTCCGCGCGTCCCTGGTCGTCGCTCTCGGCTGCACCTGCGTGGGTGCCCTGCCACCGACGGCCGCCCGGGCCGGAACCCTGGAGGCGTGGCTGGTCGCCTCGCACTCCACCGCCTCGGACGCGTGGGGTGTGCCGAGCACGGACCCGTCGGGCATCGCCTACGACTCGGTCAACCGGCGGCTGGTCATCGCCGACGGCGAGGTCGAGGAGACCCCCCTCTACGCCGGCGCCAACCTCTTCCTCTCGACCCTCGACGGCCTGCAGGACCCTGCCAGGATCGGCGGCACGAGCCTGCCCTGGTCGAAGGAGCCGGTCGGGGCCGCCTTCCGGGCCTCGGACAGCCATCTCTTCGTCTCCGACGACGACGCGGACCGCGTCTCCGAGGTCGCCCCGGGCGCAGACGGGGTGCACGGGACCGCCGACGACGCGGTCACCTCCTTCTCGACCCGGGGGATCGTCGGGAGTGAGGCCACGGACAACAACGGTGATGCGGAGGACGTGGCCGTCGACCCGGGCGCGACGAGCGGCGGGCACCTGTTCGTCATCGACGGCACCTCCGCGGAGGTCTACGAGTACGGACCCGGCCCCGACGGGAGGTTCGACGGGATCGGCGACACCGTGTCGTCCTTCGACATGAAGCGGCACGGCGCCCTGGACCCCGAGGGCATCGAGTTCCACCCCGGTCGCAACACGCTGTTCGTTCTGGACGCCATGAGCCAGAAGATCTACGAGGTCGACCGGCAGGGCGCGCTGATCAACGCCATCAGCATCGCCTCGGCGAAGGCGGTCAAGGCCGCGGGCATGACGTTCGCGCCGGCGAGCAACGGGTCGGGCGCCCAGAACATCTACATCGTGGCCCGCGGGGTCGACAACGACACCGACCCCAGCGAGAACGACGGCCGCTTCTACGAGATGGCGGTGGACCTTCCGCCGCTGCCGGTCGCCCCACCCAACGTGGCGCCGACCGCGAACGCCGGTCCCGACGTCCTGGTGACGCGGCCCGCCGCGGCCGCGCTCTCCGGTTCGGTGACCGACGACGGCCTGCCGACGCCGCCCGGAGCGGTGACGGCGGCCTGGACCAAGCTCAGCGGCCCCGGTGACGTGGTCTTCGCCGATGCGTCGTCGGGGTCGACGACGGCGAAGTTCTCGGCGCCCGGCGACTACGTCCTCCGGCTGACCGCCGACGACGGCGCGCTGGTCCACTGGGACGACGTCGCTGTGGTGGTGCGCGAAGCGGACGGATCCGGCGTGCTCGACGTGCCGATCCGGACCGGTGCCGACGACGCCGAGGAGCGCTCCGACCGCACCATCCTCACCGGGGCGGACCTGGAGATGATCCAGGACGGGACGGCCGTGCAGAAGGTCGGACTGCGCTTCGCCGGAGTGGCGCTGCCGCAGGCCGCGGTCATCCGGAAGGCTTACGTGCAGTTCGCGACCGACGAGGCGCAGACGGCGGCGGCGAGCCTCACCATCGCCGGGCACGCCACGGACGACGCTCCGGTGTTCACGACGGCGTCGAAGGACGTCTCCGGCCGGACGCGGACAGCGGCGGCCGTCGCCTGGAGCCCGGCGGCCTGGCCGACGGTCGGGGCTCGTGGCGTCGACCAGCAGACGCCCGACCTGGCAGCGGTACTGCAGGAGATCGTGGACCGGCCGGGCTGGGCCCAGAACAACGCGCTCTCGCTGATCGTCACCGGCACCGGCACGCGTACGGCATCGGCCTACGAGCGCGGTGTGGCCAAGGCGCCGGTCCTGCACGTCGAGTACGGACCGGCGCCGGGCACCGAGCCGGTGAACGCGGCCCCGGTCGCGGACGCCGGTCCCGATCTCGCGCTGACCCTCCCGGCCGGCGCCAGCCTGAGCGGTTCCGTGACGGATGACGGCCTGCCCGTCGCAGCGCCGGTCACGGCGGCCTGGACGACGGTCAGCGGCCCGGGCGCGGTCGCCTTCGCCACTCCCACGGCGACCTCGACGGGCGTCACCTTCGGGAAGGCCGGCACCTACGTGCTCCGGCTCACCGGTTCCGACGGGCAGCTGACGGGCAGCGACGACGTGACGGTCACAGTGTCGCCGGCGAACGCGGCACCGGTCGCGGACGCCGGTCCGGATCTCGCCCTGACGCTGCCTGCCGGTGCCACGCTGACCGGCACCGTGAGTGACGACGGACTGCCGGTCGGGGCGCCGGTGACGACGGCCTGGACGTCGGTCAGCGGCCCGGGCGCGGTCACCTTCGCCACGCCGACGGCGAGCTCGACGGGCGTCACCTTCGGCATTGCCGGCACATACGTGCTCCGGCTCACCGGTTCCGACGGGCAGCTCACGGGCAGCGACGACGTGACGGTCACCGTGTCGCCCGCCCCCGTGCCGTCCGGCGTCCTCGACGTGCGCGTCAAGGCGACTGGTGACGACGCGGAGGAGCGTTCCGACGGCAGGGTCACGACCAAGAGCGGCGATCTGACGCTTGGCCGCGACGGCTCCAGGGCCCAGACGGTCGGCCTGCGGTTCGCGGGCATCGACGTACCGGCGGGAGCGAGGATCACGAAGGCCTACGTGCAGTTCCAGGCCGACGAGACCAACGCGCAGGCGTCGCGGCTGACGATCGTCGGCCAGGCGGCGGACAAGCCGGCCGGGTTCGCTTCGGTCAAGCGCAACCTCTCCGCACGCCCGACGACCGCGGCGCGGGTGGGCTGGGTTCCGGCGGGCTGGTCGGCCGGTATGCGGTCCACGGCCCAGCGGACGCCCGATCTCAGGTCGGTCGTGCAGGAGATCGTGTCCCGGCCCGGCTGGGCCAAGGGCAACGCGCTCGTCCTCGTCGTCGCGGGCGACGGAACGCGGGTGGCCGAGGCGGTCGAGGCCGGTGCGGCCAAGGCGCCGGTCCTGCACATCGAGTTCGGCCCAGCCCCCGCCGGCGGCTGATCCGCGCGTCCGGCCCGCTGGATGCTCAGCGGGCCGGGCGACGGAGGTGCGTGTACTCCACGGGCACCGGCCCTGGCACCCTGGCCCCGTGCCGCGCGACCCGAAGATCTTCGCCTTCGACGCCGCCACCGCCGTCCGGCGGACCGAGGGCGGCGGCCTGGTCGCCGACCTCGATCCCGGATGGGACGTCGGCGGCGGCGTCCTCAACGGCGGCTATCTCCTGTCGGTCGTGGCACGGGCCGCGGTGCTGGCGGGTCCGCACCCCCACCCCGTGGCGCTGTCGGCCAGCTACCTCCGTGCCACCGGCGCTGGCCCGGCCACGCTGACCGTCACGCCGGGCTCCGCCGGCCGCACCCTCGCGCATGCGCACGTCGTCCTTGCCGACGCGACCGGGCCCTGCCTGACGGTCCAGACGACGACGGCGGCGCTCGATTCCGGAGAGGTGGCGTGGGGTTCCGCGCCGCCGGTCATCGCGCCGGTGGAGGACTGCCTGTCAGCCGCGGAACAGGCGGCCGGTCAGGTGGACGTGCCCGACGTCGGGATCCGCCACCGCATCGAGACCCGGCTGGACCCGGCGACGGCGGGCTGGGTGTCCGGCCGCCCGTCCGGGGAGCCGGTGATGCGGGCCTGGGTGCGCTTCGCCGACGGCCGCGAGCCCGACCCGGTCGGCCTGGTCACCTTCGCCGACGCCCTGCCGCCGACCCTCTGGTCGATGGGCCGGATGGGGTGGGCGCCCACCGTCCAGCTGCAGGTGCTGCTGCATGCGCTGCCCGCCCCGGGGTGGTGCCTGGCCGAGGCGCGCGCCGGTGAGGTGTCCGGCGGCTGGCTCGACGAGGACTACCGGATCTGGGACTCCACCGGGCGGCTGGTCGCGCAGAGCCGCCAGCTCGCCCGCGCCCCGCGGGGCTAGCTGTAGTGGCTAGCGGGGCAGCTCGAGGTCGCCGGTGAGGTAGCGCTGCAGGGTGGGGCCGATCGCGGCGATGAGGGACTCGGGAGAGGCTGACGCCAGCGGCTCCACCCGGAGCACGTACCGAGCCATGACCAGCCCGATCATCTGCGAGGCCACCAGCGACCCTCGGGCGTCGCGCTCCTCGTCGGGGTAGCCGAGGGACCCCACGACCCGGCGGATCACCCGGGCGACCAGGAACTCGCGCAGCAGCTTCGCCATCCACTCGTTGCCGACCGCGGAACGGATGATGGCCAGGCCGGCCGGACGGGCGGGCCCGTCCCAGACCCGCAGCAGCATGCGGACGGCGTTGGCGCCCAGGTTCTCCGGCCCGCCCGCGAGCACCTCCGGCAGGAGGTCGTCCGGGTCGACGGGGGCCTGCACCGCGGCGAGGAAGAGCTTGTCCTTGCTGCCGAAGTAGTGGTGGACGAGGGCGGGATCGACGCCCGCGGCGGTCGCGATACCGCGGATGGTGGTCCCGTCGAAGCCCCGTTCGCCGAAGGCCGCCCGCGCCGCCGCCAGGACGGACTCACGGGTGTCGGGCTTCCCCGGACGGCGACCGGTCGGCCGGGCGCGACGTCGCCC
>JALYMS010000119.1 GCA_030773535.1 Actinomycetota bacterium
CGCCACGATCGCGATGTCGTCGTCGGAGCGATGCCGGACGATTCGCGCCAGCAGTTGGTCGCACAGCTGATCGACGGTGAGGTGGCCGAGTTCGGCGGTCACGGCGGTGAGCCGGGCGATCCCCTCGTCGATCAGGGTTCGGCCGTGCTCGATCAGCCCGTCGGTGTAGAAGAGAAGCGTGTCCCCGGGACGCAGCCGGGCTTCGTGATCGGTGCGCCGATCGGGCGCCTCCGCGCCGAGCAGCATCTCCGGCGGCGTGTCCAGGACGTCCACGCGTCCGTCCGGATGCAGCACCAGGGGCGGGAGGTGGCCTGCCGAGGACCAGCGCAGCGTGCGCAAGTCCCGGGCCTGTGCTGCCGGCTGTTCGATGCGGGCGATGAGAGCGGTGGCCAGAGTACCGATCCGCAGCCCGGACATGACCGCATCGACCCGGGTCAGGATGCTCGCCGGCCCTTCCTGACGGTCGTAGGCGATGCCGCGGACGATGCTGCGGACCTGCCCCATCGCCGCGGCGGCCTCGACGTTGTGACCGATCACGTCACCGATCACCAGCAGCGTGGCGCCGTCGGGCTGCTGGAAGGCGTCGTACCAGTCGCCGCCGACGTGCATGTTGCTCGCCGCCGGCTGGTAGCGCACCGCGATCTCCAGGTGGTCCGGCTGCGGCGGAGGTGTCAGCAGACTCCGCTGGAGCGTCTCCGCGACCTTCAGCTGTCGCTCGTAGAGGCGGGCGTTGTCCAGTGGGAGGGACGCACGCCGCGCCACCTCGACCGCAATGGCGATCTCCATCTCGGTGTGCGGTGGCCGCCGGGACGTGTTGACCAGCGCGATCGCCCCGAAGGTCTCACCGCGAGCCCGCAGCGGCACCAGCGTGAAAGAACCGGCATCCAGACGCCGCCACGCCTCGCGCACCTCTTCCGTCACCAGCGATGCCTCCACCAGGCTCGGGTCGATGACGTCCGCATGCACCGGCTCACCCGAGAGGAGCGCCGCGGCCAGAACAGAGTCGTCACCGGTGCCCCGGATGCGCCCGTTCAAGTAGGTGTCCAGGTCAGCCAGACGACCGGGATCGCGGTGCGACCGACCCAGCTCCCGGGGTCGGCCGTCCTCCTCGATGGCCGTCACGATCGTCCAGTCGCACAACCGCGGCACCAGCAGCTCGACGAGTCTGCCCACGGACTCGCCCGCATCGAGGGTGCCGAGCATCGCCTCCCGGATCTCGGCGAGGAAGCGCAGCCGCTCGAGGTCGGCTCCGCCGGGGCCCTCCGCCGGTCGTCCGCCGGGGTGTGAGCTCCCCGGGTGGTGCTCCTCGACCTGGTCAGCGGTCTCGCGGAACGTCACGTGCAGCCGGTCCCCGACCCGGACGGCTGTGGCGGTGAGCCAACGGGCGGTCGGCGCGTAGTAGCCCTGCCAGGTCACCTGCTCGCCCACGCTGCGGGCGTGCAGGAGAAAACCGTGGAAGATCGATCCGCCGAGCTCGGGCAGCGCGATCCAGAGGTTGCGATCGACCAGCTGTTCCCGGCGACGCCCCAGCAGGCCGGCGCCCGCCGGATTGACGTAGACGATGGTCCAATCGACATCGAAGATCGCGACGCCTTCTGGAAGCGCGTCCAGCGCAGAACCCAGCAGCTCCGGCTGGAGCGCAGCGGACGCGGCGGCATCAGCCATGAGGCCCTCCCCCGGGCGCATCGGCCGGAGGCGGCTCCCCCTGCTGCCCCAAGCATTTTACTGCAGCGGGCACCGCCCGCCCCGAGGCGAGACGCACACGGCCTGGTGTCCGAACACAGCAGGTCACCGCCCAGATGTCCGTGGATGAGCCCGCCCTCTGTCGCGCGATGTCCGTCGAAATGCTTCCCTGGGGGACGCCCCGCCCGTGCGCGCTGAGGTGTGGAACCGATACGAGACATGCTCCAAGACTCCTGGCCGCAGAAGTCCCCGCCCGGCCTGCGGGGTGAGGTCTGGCAATGGGACCTCTCATCCGTTGCGCAATTGCCGACGGTGCGCGCTGACCTGCGACGGCTGCTGCGCTCCTCCGCGATCGCCGACATGGACGAGTCGTTCGAGGAACGCTTCCTCCTCGCCTTCGAGGAACTTGCGTCCAACGGGCTGCGACACGGAGGGAGACCCGTCCGGGCTTGCGTGACCGCCACCGACGACGGCTGGCTCATCGACATCAGTGACTCGCTCACCGAACGGCCGCCGGAACCGGCCATCGGGCGCGATCCCGCCCAAGGCGGACTCGGGCTCATCCTGACCGCGAGACTGACCTCCGCGCACGGCTGGCACCTCACCGACGACCGCAAGCACGTCTGGGCCTGCTGCCGGTAGCAACGGCGGTCGCGCATCCAGGCACCTGATGCCCGGACAGCTCCGCTTCCCCGCGACCCTGGCACCGACTTGCGGGGAAACCGTCGGGACCACGAGCTCCTACGTGACGGACGGCGGCGGGCGGATGAGCCCCGCGACACCCGGTCCGTCGGGCGAACCTCCGTGCCACCGCAGCACGCGCAGCGCCCGGAGTGTGTTCCAGCGGCTGGGGGAGCCGTCGCCGTCCTCCAGGGGAAAGTGCACGGCGCCGGGATGGGTGTCCTCCAGCAGCCAGGTGCCGTCAGGCTGCTGCTTGGCGCGCACCAGCTCGACCGCCTCGTCCAGCCGCTCGTCCGGTGTGCCTCCGGCGACCTGGAAGTAGTCCAGCGCCCGCAGCACGTCGTAGCGCCACCGGGGCGGGAACGAGAACGTCAGGTACGACGGCGAGACCACCTCGCCGGTGCTCCTGCGCCGGAACAGGGATCGTTCGAGCAGGTACTCCTCACCGCGGCGCCGCGCCGCCGTGGCCTGCGGAGTACCGCCCGTGGCCTGCTCGTGCGCGAGCAGCCCCTCGAGCACGTTGATCGTCGAGTCGAACGACGAGCGGGTCGAGCCGTACTCCGTCCAGCAGTTCCAGCCGCCGTCCCGGAGTTGGTCGTCGAGCAGCCGCCGGACGATCCCGTCGACGTCCTCGCCGAAGTAGGCGCCGAGGGCGACGGTCCTGCCGTTGATGCAGGCCTCGACCTCGCCGTCGAAGAAGCGCTGACCGTCGTGCTCCCAGCGGCAGTTCTCCCGGACCAGCGCGACCGTCTCTCGCGCCTCGGGCGAGTGCGGGTCGAGCCCGAGATCGCGGAGGAGCACGAGGGTGGGCAGCGTGGCGGTCCACGGCTGGCCGCCGTCCCCCGACCAGCCGTCGGCCGGGAAATATGCGCCGCCGGCCCACTGGCCGTCCGGGTCCCGCCGGGCCAGCAGCCGAGCTCCCCACCCGTCGGTGGCCACGCGTGCCCGCTCGGCGGCCACGACGTCCTGCGGTGCGTCGGCCAGGTCCCGCAGTACCTGCCAGCGGATGGCGGGGTCGGAGTCCAGCAACCAGTCGAGCACGGTCATCGTCGTGAACCTAGGTCCAGCTCGCTCCGGACGCCGAACACCCGCGCCTGATGTTCGAGGTGCCGTCACCCGGCCGAAACCTGCCGCCTCCATCCTGGGTCCATGACGGCCGGCCTGTTCGTGACCGGGACCTATGCCGCGTCGGTCGCCCTGCGGAGGGACGGCGACCTGACCGACCGCGGAGCCCACGTCGACCACGCGGTGGCGAAACCAGCAGTGGACGGCCTCGACTCCTCCGTCTGCGGCCTGCTGGTCACGGCGGCCGCCGCGGACGACTGGGGTAACGGTCGCGACGTCCCGCGGTGCGCGGAGTGCGCGCGGATCACCGACCGGTGAACCGCGGTCAGTCCTCGTCGAAGAGCGTGACGAGCTGGTCGGCGGGCTCCGGGGCGTAGAGCGGCACGACCGACACCGACCACTCGGGGCGCCGTCGATCGACCTCGATCGCGAGGTCCCACGCCTCCCGCGCCGGCAGCGGCCCGAAGCAGCCGTCGTCGCCGTCCTCGCTGACCGCCACCTCGACGAGCCACTGGTCCGAGAGGTCGGCGGCGAGCTCCTCGAAGTCCGGTGCCGCGTCGTCGTCGGAGTCGGGGGCGTCGGCCTGCACGGGATAGATGAGCGCCATGCCGCGAACGCTATGCGCAGGACCCGACCCGCGGCCGGTCGGGTCGCGTCAGAGCTGGATGCCCCGGGTCAGGGCGCCGTCGACCACCAGGTTGGTGCCCGTCGTGAAGCTGGAGACCGGGCTGGACAGGAAGACGACCGCGCGGGCCATCTCCTCCGGCCGGCCCATCCGGCCGGTCGGGTTCAGGGCCAGCGAGTCGGCGAAGAGCTCCGGATTGCCCTCCTCGACGCCCTGCCAGAAGCCGCCCGCGAAGTAGGTGTTGCCCGGGGAGACGACGTTGGCCCGGACGCCGCGTCCAGCCATCTGGAACGCGAGGCCGGAGATGTAGCCGATGATCGCGGTCTTCATCGTCCCGTAGGGCCCGGAGGCGAAGTCCGATTCCCGCCCCGAGACGCTGGAGATGGCGACGACCGAGCCGTTCCCGCTGGCCTCCAGGTGCGGCAGCGCGGCCGTGGCCAGCCGCACGGTGCCCATCAGGTCCACCTCGAAGGAGGCGTACCAGTTCTCCTCGCCCGGTCCGGCGGCGAGCGCGCTGACGTTCGCGACGACGGCGTCCAGGCCGCCCAACCGCCCGGCCGCGGCCTCCACCCAGGACGTCAGGGCCGGTCCGTCCCGGACGTCGAGCTGCACCCCCGTGGCGCGTCCGCCGGCGCGCTCGGCGAGGGCCTTCTCCGTCTCCTCGATCTCCGCGGCGTCGCGGGCGCAGAACTCCACCACTGCGCCCTCGTCGACGAACGCCTCGACGATCGCTCGTCCGATGCCCCGGGTGCCGCCGGTGACGAGCACCCGTGAACCGTTGAGCTGCAGGTCCATGACGTTCCTCTCCAGTGGTCAGAGCAGGGAAGCCGCGCGACTGCGCAGCTCGTCGTGCAGGCCGCCGTAGGCGGTGGCGCGCGGCAGCAGCCCCTTGCGGGCCTTGACCACGGCGCTGTAGTTGGCGTCGACCACGTTGGCGATGGGCACCTCGGTGATCTGCGACAGCAGCTGGTAGGCGTCCATCGCGTGCAAGGTGTAGAGCTCCTGGAACCAACGCACGAGCTCGGTCTGGCCGATCCGCCAGGCGTCCTCGAGCGGCCGGCTGGAGCCCACCGTCATCCAGTGGGTGTCGTCCTCCAGCCGGGGCCAGGTCGGGAAGGACGCGCCCGCCGCGCGCTTGACGAGCTCGACGATCAGCGTCGTCGTCATGGCTCCCTCGACGGCCGTGCCGCAGGCCTCGCCCTCGCCCTGCCGGTAATGGCCGTCGCCGATCGAGAAGAGCGCCCCCTCGACGTTGACGCCGAGGAAGCAGGTGGTGCCCGGCCGCATCTGCGGGCTGTCCATGTTGCCGCCGAAGCGCTCGGGCACCAGGGAGCTTCGCACCTCTCCCCCGGGCGGGGCGACGCCGACCGTGCCGAGCATCGGCTCGACCGGGAGGTCGATTTGCAGGTCGCTGTGCTGTGCGGCGAAGGTGACGGTGTTCCGGGCCCGGTCCAGCTCGTAGATCCACGTGGTGTCCGGCAGCGGATCCTGCAGGGTCGCCACCCGGTCGGTGCTGGTCAGGCCGCCGAAGAACGGGATGGCCGCCGAGGCGCCCCAGTCCCGGGCCGGCTCCATCGCCACGAAGTGCAGGGCCAGGGTGTCCCCCGGCTCGGCGCCCTCCACGTAGAACGGCCCGGTCTGCGGATTGACGAAGCGCAGGTCGACCTTCTCGCTGGACAGATCCTTGGTCGAGCGCAGCGCACCGCAGAACGCGTCGTCGGACCACAGCCGCAGAGCGGTGCCCGGTGCGATCCGCCGCAGGGGGGCGACGCCGCCGAAGGTGAACGCGTACTGCTCGAACGAGGGCACGACCTCGACGACGTCCATGGCGCAGCCTAGGAATGCCGGTGTCGCCGCCGCAACAGCGCCGCCGCAACAGCGCCGCCCGTCAGGGGCGCAGCCGCACCCGGTCCGGCGTCAGCTCGGCGACCGAGGTGACGCCGAGCAGCTGCATGGTGCGGATCACCTCCCGGGCGAGGAGGTCCGCCGCCCGCTGCACGCCCCGCTCGCCGCCGGCCATCAGCCCGTAGAGGTACGCCCGGCCGACCAGGCAGGCACGGGCACCCATGGCCACGGCCGCGACGACGTCGGCGCCGTCCAGGATGCCGCCGTCGAGGTAGACCTCCGCCCGGTCCCCGACCGCCCCGACGACCGCGGGAAGCTCCTCGAGCGGCGTGGGGGCGCGGTCCAGCTGGCGCCCGCCGTGGTTGGACACGATGACGGCGTCCGCCCCGGCGTC
This sequence comes from Actinomycetota bacterium, assembly GCA_030773535.1. Classification (GTDB taxonomy): domain Bacteria; phylum Actinomycetota; class Actinomycetes; order Mycobacteriales; family Geodermatophilaceae; genus Blastococcus_B. The sequence continues at coordinate 6,294 of JALYMS010000119.1, forward strand.
GACGATCGCGCGGGCGTCGTCCGCCGTCTGCACGCCCTTCACCACGAGCGGGCCGCTCCAGGTCTCGCGGAGCGCACGGACGTCGGCGACCGTGGCGGCCGGCTCGAAGACGCGGTCCACCAGCTCGGCGACGGTGCCGCCCCAGGAGCGCAGCGAGGCGAACTCCAGCGGCGGGGTGGTCAGCAGGTCCACCCACCACCGCGGGTGGACCGCGGCGTTGGCCACGGTCCGCACGGTGAGGGCCGGCGGAATGGTGAACCCGTTGCGCACGTCGCGCAGCCGCGGGCCGGCGACCGGGGTGTCGACGGTGAGCACGAGCGCCTCGTAACCGGCTGCGCGGGCCCGCTCCACCAGTGCGGCGCTGGCCTTCCGGTCCTTCCACAGGTACAGCTGGAACCACCGCCGCCCCGCCGGGGCGGCGGCCGCCAGCGCCTCGAGCGAGGTGGTGCCCATGGTCGACAGCGCGTACGGGATCCCGGTCCGTTCCGCCACGCGGCCGACGGCGACCTCGCCGTCGGTGTGCATCAGCCGGGTGAACCCGGTGGGCGCGAAGCCCAGCGGCAGCGCGGACGGCAACCCGAGCAGCGTCGCCGACGCATCGACGGTCGAGACGTCGCGCAGGACGCTCGGGCGGAACTCCACCCGCTCAAACGCCTCCCGCGACCGGCGCAGCGCGATCTCCGAGCCGGCGGCTCCGTCGGTGTAGTCGAAGACGGCGCGCGGCGACCGCCGCCGGGCCATCTCGCGCAGGTCCGCGACCGTGGCCGCACGGGCCAACCGCCGGTCGGTCGCGTCGCCGGCGACGGGGCGCGGGCGGGCGAGCTCGCGCAGTTCCGACCAGCGCGGCAACCGGCGCTTCCCCACGGGAGGGCCTCCAGGGACGGCGGGACGGAACGGGACGACGCTAGCGCGGCCGGCTTCCGGGCTCAGCGCAGCCGGGTCGCCCGCACCGAGAGGGGCTCCGGCCCCGCGGTCCCGGGGTCGAGCACCTCGCCGTCGGCCACCGGGTCGGGGGCCGGCAGCTCGGCTGTCCCCGCGCCGGGGTTGTCCGCCGTCGGAAGCCAGCGCGCCCACCACCGCAGGATGTGCTCGAAGCGGGCCAGCCGGTGCCGTGGCCGCCCGGAGCGGGACAGCTCGTGCCCCTCCCCGGGGAAGAGCAGGAACTCGGTGGGGACGCCGCGGCGCTTGAGCTCCACGTAGAGCCGAGCGCCCTGCTCCACCGGACACCGCCAGTCCTCCTCGGAGTGGATGACGAGGGTCGGCGTCGTGATCGCGCCGGCGGCAGCGAGCGCGCTCTGCGCGGTGACGCGGCCGGGCTCGGTGCCCAGGTAGACGTCGGGGAAGAACCACCCGATGTCGGAGGACCCGACGAAGCTGACCGGATCGTTGAACGCCCGCTCGCTGATCGCCGCGGCGAACCGCTCCGTGCGCCCGATGAGCAGCGTCGTCAGGTAGCCGCCGTACGAGCCGCCCATGATCCCGACCCGGCCGGCGTCCAGGACTTCGTCCTCCAGCGCCGCGTCGAGGAACGCCAGCACGTCGGCCGCGTCCACCCCGCCCCACGCGCCCTGGATCACCCGGCCGTGCGCCGATCCGTAGCCGGAGGACCCGCGCGGATTGCACTGCACGACCGCGTAGCCGGCCGAGACGTAGACCTGCGTCTCGTCGAACAGCGTCCAGCCGTACTGCGTGAACGGGCCACCGTGCACCGTCAGGAGCACCGGGTGGGGCCCCGGTCCGGGGGGCGTCGTCACCCAGCCGTGCACCGGGTACCCGTCCGGTGCGGGAACCGTGCGCTCGTCCATCCGGTGCACCCGGCCCGTCGCGCCGAGCTCGCGGCCGAACGCCGTGAGCAGCCGGCGGCGGCCCGCGGTGATGGCGATCAGCTCTCCCGCCGAGCGGTCGTGGGCGACGCAGGCGACGACGACGCCCGCGGCGGCGGCGAATCCCCGGACGGTGAACGAGCCGTCGACCAGCGCCTCCGGCTCCCCGCCGTCCAGCGGCACCCGCAGCAGCTCGACCGCGCCCCGCCGCTCCACCCCGACGAGCACCGCGCCGTCGGCGACGACGGTCGCCGGTGTCTCGTCCCCACGGTGGTGCTGCTCGGGGTCCAGCAGCGGCTGCAACGCACCGCCGGCATGGTCGACGCGGCAGGGCACGGCCTGGCGGGCGACGAAGTCCAGTCCGTCGGGGCCCAGGTCGGGAACAGCGGTGACGACCAGGGTGCGCCCGTCGGGGGCGTAGGCCGGCAGGGCGCAGTCCCCGCGCGAGTCCGTCACGCGCCGCAGCCCGGAGCCGTCGGTGCGCACCACGAAGACGTCGTGCACGAGGTCCCGGTCGGCCCGTTCGTGCCGGGCCGAGACGAAGGCCAGTTCGCCCCCGTCCGGGCTCCAGGCCACGTCGTCGCAGTCGGCGGTTCCGGAGGTGACCTGCACCGGTTCCGGCAGCGGCGCGGTGTCGTCCTCGAAGTCCGCCGGCAGGTCGAGGACGAACACCTGGCTGGGCCGGTCCAGCGTGAACCCGACGTCGTCCAGTCGGTACTTCAGCGTGGTGATCAGCCGCGGCGGCTCGGCCGCGGGGACAACGCCCTCGACGGTGCCGTACCGCCCCTGCTCGGGAACCCGCGCGGCATAGGCCAGCCGGCGGGAGTCCGGTGCCCACACCGGCGTCCCGGCACCGAGGCGGTGGTCGGTCAGGCGGCGGGCGTCACCGCCGGCGGTGGGGAGCAGGTGGACCTGCGGGCGACCACCGGGCTCTGCACCGAGGTAGGCCAGCCAGCGGCCGTCGGGCGAGAACGCCGGCGCGGTGTCGCGGGCACCGGAGGTGATCGGCCGGGCCGGCGCCGACCCGTCGGTGGGGACCGCCCAGAGCTGGCTCCGGTACTCGTCGGTGGCGAGATCCAGGCGGGAGACGGCGACGACCGCTATCCGCCCGTCGGGGGACACGGTCGGTACCCCGGGCGTCCGGAGCAGTTCCAGGTCGTTCGGCCGCATGACGGGCGACGCTATCCGGACGCCACCCGCTCCGCCCAGATGGTCCCCACCAGCGCCAGGCAGCCGGCGAGCGGGAGCGCCGCGAGGAGGAGCAGGCTCAGGTCCAGGCCGAGCACCTCACCGATCCCGCCGACGACGGCTGATCCGACCCCACCGCCGACCAGGAACACCAGCGTGGCGATGCCGAGGGCGACGCCCCGCACGTCGGCCGGCACGGCCCCGCCGACAGCGGCCATGAGCGCAGGCTGGCCGAGCCCGAAGGCGAAGGTCACCAGGACGACGGCGGTGACCAGCACCGGGGCGGAGCCCACTGCCGCCCCCAGCGCAGCCACGGTCAGCGCGACGGCGGCCGTGATCCCGGAGGTGACCAGGGACCAGGCCGGACCGAGCCGGGCCAGCAGCGGACCGGCCACCCGGGGTGCCAGGAAGCCGGTGAGGGCGCTCGGCACCAGGGCCAGCCCGACCTGCAGCGGCGTCCAGCCCTCGGCGGCGAGCACCGCGGGAACGGCGATGAGCAGGGCGAACCACGCCGCCGGGACGGCGGAGGCGGCCAGCGCACTGCGCACGACGACCGGCTGCCGGATCACCACCCGCGGCAGGAACCCTTCCGGCCGGAGCTTGACCCGGGCAGCGACGGCGGGCACGCCAAGGCCCAGGAGCACGGCACCCGCGGTCGCGACGACGGCGCCGGAGGCCGGCGACTGGACGAGCAGCACCAGCCCGGCGGCCGTGCCGGCGACGAGCACCGCGCCCAGGACGTCCAGGCGGGCTCCGGTGCCCCGGGACGGCACGGCGCGCCACAGAGCCGGGACCACGAGCAGCCCCAGGGCCGGGAGCGCGACGACGGCGCGCCAGCCGACGAGGTCGGCGACGAGACCGCCGGCCAGCGGGCCCAGGGCGCTGACGGCGGCGGCCATCCCGGCGACCCGGCCCAGGGCAGTCGTGCGGACGGTCCCCTCGTAGCGGGCGCTCACGATGGCCATCCCGAGCACCGGAACGGCGGCCGCGCCGAGCCCCTGCAGGATCCGGGCGCCCAGGAGCACCCCGTACGTCGGTGCGAAGCCGCCGAGCACCGCGCTGCCGGTCATCAGGCCGACGCCCACGAGGAGCGGGAGCCGGATACCGGCCAGGTCGGCTACCCGGCCGTAGACGGCGGTCGCGACCGCCAGCATCAGCGCGTAGAGGCTGATCACCCAGGAGGCGCCCCCGGTGGTCAGCCCGAGGTCGGCCGCGATCGCCGGAAGGGTGACGGCGACCGCCGCGCTGCCCATGCCGGCCAGGCCGAACAAGAGTCCCACCAGAGGGGCGACGCGTCCGGCGTCGGAGGAAGGGCTCACAGAACGCGTGCAACCGCCGTCCGGAGAGCCCTGTTCCGCCTCCGGCTCAGCGCCGGGAGCCGCCCTCGTCGGTCTTCTCGGCCAGCCGTGGCTCGGCCTGGGCGAGCGCCTCCGGACCGCGGGAGGGGATCTTCTCCGCCTCCTCCGGCGTCACGACCGGCTCGTCGACGTCGATCATCTGGCCCCGCGTCTTCAGCAGGCTGGCCACGGTGGCGATGATCAGCACGCCCAGGATGATGCTCAGCGACAGCCAGATCGGAATGGTCGGGACGGCGTCGATGTGCTCGCCGCCGTTGATGAACGGCAGCGTGTTCTCGTGCAGCGCCTCCATCACCAGCTTCACGCCGATGAAGGCGAGGATGACGGCCAGGCCCAGGGACAGGTACACCAGCCGCTTGAGCAGACCGCCCAGCAGGAAGTAGAGCTGGCGCAGGCCCATGAGCGCGAAGACGTTCGCGGTGAAGACGATGAACGGCTCACGGGTGAGCCCGAAGATCGCCGGGATGCTGTCGAGCGCGAAGATCAGGTCCGTCGTCCCTAGGGCGAGGAAGACGATGATCATCGGCGTCCACATCTTCTTGCCGTTCTCGCTGACCCGGACCTTGGCCCCGTGGAAGTCCTGGGTGATCGGCAGGATCTTGCGCATCCGCCGGATGAAGGCGTTCTCCTCGAAGTCGTCCTCCTCGCCGCGGTGCCGGACGAGGTTGATCGCGGTGTAGACGAGGAATGCGCCGAAGATGTAGAAGACCCAGGTGAAGCGGGAGATCAGGGCAGCGCCCAGCAGGATGAAGATCCCGCGCAGCACCAGCGCGAGGATGATGCCGACCATCAGGGCCGACTGCTGCAGGTGCCGCGGCACCCGGAAGCGGGCCATGATGATCACGAAGACGAAGAGGTTGTCGACCGACAGGCTGTACTCGGTCAGCCAGCCGGCGTAGAACTCCGTCGCGTACCGGCCGTTGGTCATGGCGAGGAGCACCAGACCGAAGATCAGCGCCAGGGCGACGTAGAAGCCCACCCAGAGCCCGGCCTCCTTCATGGAGGGCTCATGCGGACGGCGGACAACAAGGGCGAGGTCGGCGAGCAGCAGGAGCGTCAGCCCCACGAACGTCGCGATCTCGAACCAGACGGGGATCTCCATGCGGTGGCTTCCTCCGGGGACGGGCAGTCGTCAGCGCCGGAGGTCTCTCCCGCCGCGGGCCGTCCGGTCCGCAACCGGCAGCACCGGAGGCCATGGGACCTCGTGATGACGACGCTGCCGCGTGGGGATACTCCCCTCCATCGCAACCCCCGCGCCGGTGACCATCAGTGGCCGCGCCGCCCAGGGTTCGCGGCGCTCACCGTACCCGTTCTCCCGTCGTCCCTCCTGATGAACATGGGCACGGCCACTGCCTTCGCCGGCACGGTCGTGTGGTTCTCCGCCGTCGACGGACAGGGCCGGTGACCGTGCGCGACCCCCGTGCAGTTCCGGGAAGATTGCTCTCATGGGCATGGACCTGGCCTACTTCCGCGCCGCCGACGACCTCGAGGCAGCCGCAGCCGAGGCGCGGCCCGGTGGTCCGCTCGGCTGGCCGCACGTCACTGGCCGCAGGAGGGTCGGCCTCTTCCGGACGGAACCGGTGACCGCTGAACTCGGGCCGGCGTGGCC
>JALYMS010000120.1 GCA_030773535.1 Actinomycetota bacterium
CGGACGGTGCCGCCCACTCCCGGCCCCATGTCCTCGACCCGGCCGCGCCGAAGGGTGCCGATGCGCATGAGCCGCATGCTGCCACGATGCCGATCGCCGTCGTCCCTGCGACGCGCATGGGCGACCCACCGGTCACGGACCGTGTCCGACACCACTGAGCCGACGACACGCCTGGTTCCGTCGCCCTCCCCTCGCGCTGGGCCGTTACCTAGTCGTGACTAGCGTTGCCCGTGTGACTGGAGTGGCCCACGCCCTGACCGAACGCTCAGCCGTACCCCTGACCGCCCCCGACGAGTCCGCTCCGACGGAGGCTCCCTCGGCCATTCCTTCGATCAGGGCGGTTCCCCCCGTCCTACCTGCTCCGCAGGCCGCCGCACCGACGGTCGATCCGACGTCCGAGGGCGTGGGCACGGGTCGGGAGAGCGCGCCGGTCGCTGCCGACACCCCCGGGCCCGGCCGCCGTGGGCGTCGGACGGCACGGGGTCCCGGGCAGCGCGAACTCCGTCGTCAGGAGACCCGCGCGGGCATCGTCGACGCCGCCGCCGAGCTGTTCGCCGAGCGCGGCTTCGACGCGGTCAGCGTGATGGAGATCGCCCGGCGCGCGGGCGTGGTGGAGAAGACCGTCTTCAACCACTTCCCCGTCAAGGAGGGCCTCGTCTTCGACGCGGATCCGCCGATGCGGGCCGCTCTCCTGGACGCGGTGCGGCGGCGGCCGGCAGGAGAGTCGGTGTCGGCCGCAGCGGGCAGCTTCGTCGTCGCGGTCGTGAGCCTGCTCGGTTCGCCGGAGGCGGCCGACGGCGTCGCCGACATGGCCCCGGTCATCCGCGGCAGCCGCACGCTCCAAGTCCGCGAGCGTGAGATCCTCGGCGAGCTGACGAACGCCCTTGCGGAGCTGATCGCCGAGGAGACGGGAGCGCAGCCCGGCCAGGTCGAGCCGTGGCTGGCCGCACATGCCGTGCTCGGTCTGTATGCGTCACTGCTGGAACTGGCTCGTGACCGGATCCTCGCCGGGGTCAGCGGGCCGGAACTCTCTGCCGAGCTCCGCCGTCAGGGCCGGCGCGGCCTGGCCCTGCTGCAGTTCGGCCTGGCCGGCTACGCCAAGCGACGATGATTGTGTCGTCCTCCGGACGACACCGCCATAACACTCGTCGTTCTCCGGACGACACCGCGGCCACGAGCCGTCCCGGTTGCGTCGAGCCCTTCCCGGCCCTTCTCGGGGAACCCTCCGGGTCTCCTCGTAGCCGCCTCGCAGGGCGGCTCCCCCGGCTTCCTCGGCGACCCTCCGGGCCGCCTCGTCAGACCGGGAGCTGGAGCGCGCGGAGGAGTTGGTCGGCGCGGTCGCCGGGGACCTCGGGGTTCCGGGTGAACAGGGCGACAGCGACCATGTACTCGTTCTCACCGGCCCAACCGCGCCCCTCGGCGCACAGACGGTGGATGTGGTCGCGGACCTTCGGCTCGCTGCTGTACGTGCCGAAGTCCAGCCCCATGGCGAGGAAGTTGCCCACCCGGTAGCCGAGGTCACCGGCGATGCGCACGGTCCCGAGCGGGTCCGAGTAGCTGGCGACCGCCGCGACGACGTTGTCGTAGCCGGCCTTGAGCAACTGCAACATCAGGTCGTTGCCGCGGACCCCGCCCCACAGTTCCGCCATCAGGATGTCGCCGTCGGGGGCCGGGATGTACGGCGGGTTGGAGATCACCGTGGATACGGGAGGACCGCCCGCCGCGTCGGCCTGGTCGAAGAAGTCGCCGAGCTCGACGGTGTAGCGGTCGCTCACGCCCCGCTCGGCGATGTTGGCGCGGGCGGCCTCGACGGACGGGGCACTGATGTCGTAGCTGCGGACGCGCAGCTCAGGGAGGGAGCGGACGACGTCGGCGATGGCGGTGGCGTCTCCGGTGCCCAGTTCCACGACGCCCTCCTCCTCCCACCGCAGCTGCGAGCGGTACTGATCGAGCAGCATGCACACCGAGAAGCCGTAGTGAGCCGACTCGTCGGCCGAGGAGAAGCACGTCACTGCGTTCGGATACCCGCAATCGAATTGCGCACCCCCGAAGTCACCCGGATGTGGCGTGCACCACTACCTCGCAGGGTGAGTGCCGCTCGCCAGAATCACGCCCGGGCGGCTGCGGCGACGGCGAGCAGCTCCCGCGCGTGCGCCTGCCCGGTGTCGCTGTCGGCGAGGCCGGAGAGCATCCGGGCCAGTTCCCGCACGCGGTCCTCACCGACCACCGCGCGGATGTCGGTGGCCGTGACACCGGCGTCCGCGTCGGGCGCCTTGTCGACCACCAGGTGCGTGTCGGCGAAGGCCGCGACCTGGGCCAGGTGGGTGACGACGACGACCTGGTGGTCACGGGCGAGCCGGGCCAGGCGTCGGCCGATCTCGCCGGCCGCCGAACCGCCGACCCCGGCGTCGACCTCGTCGAAGACCATGACCGGCACCGGGTCCGCGCCGGCGAAGACGACCTCGATGGCCAGCATGACCCGGGAGAGCTCACCGCCGGAGGCGCCGCGGTGGACCGGTCGGGCGGGTGCACCCGGGTGCGCCGCGAGGAGGAGCGCCACCTCGTCGGCCCCCTCCGGCCCCGGCTCGTCGGGGTGGTTCTCGATCGAGAACGACACCCGCGCACTCCGCATGGCCAGGCCGGCCAACTCCTGCCCCACCTCGGCGGCGAAGCCGTCCGCCGCCGCGACGCGCCCGGCAGACACCTGCCGGGCCAGGTCGTCGACCTCGGTGCGTGCGGCGTCCCGCTCAGCGGTCAGTGCCGCGAGAGTCTCATCGGACACGTCCAGCGCCGAGAGCCGCTGCTCGGCGTCCTCGGCCCAGGCCAGTACCCCGGCCAGGCCTTCACCCGGACCGGCGTACTTGCGGACCAGCGCCGTGATCGCCGCTCGGCGGTCCATGACCTCGGCCAGCCGGGCGGGATCGGCCTCGAGGTCCGCGACGTATCCGGCCAGCTGCCCGGCGGCGTCGGAGACCACGGCGACGGCGTCGGCCAGGTCCTGGGCGAGCAGGACCAGGGTGGGATCGTCGGAGGCCGCCAGCGCACGCTCAGCCGTGGCCAGGGCGGTGGTGGCGTCCTGTGGAACCTCGCCGCCGGCCAGGTCGCCGGTGACGTCGCCGATCAAGGCCATGCGTGCCACGTCCGCGGCGGCGCGTAGCGCATCGGCGTCGCTGAGGCGCTTGACCTGGGCGTCCAGCGCGTCGTCCTCGCCGGGTTCCGGCCGCACGGCGGCGATCTCGCCCAGCCCGTGCCGGAGCACGTCGGCGGCCTGCGCGAGTTCGCGGGTCTGGGTGTGCCGACGCTCCAGGTCGGCGCTGAGGCCGCGCCAGCGGGAGAAGGCCGCGCGGTACCGGTCGAGGAGCTCGAGGTGTGCGGCGCCGGCGTAGCGGTCGAGCGCTCGCCGTTGCTCGGCGGGGCGGGACAGCCGCAGCTGGTCGGTCTGGCCGTGGACGGCGACCAGGCCTTCGGCAAGCTCCGCGATCACGCCGACGGGAACACTGCGGCCGCCGAGGTAGGCGCGCGACCGCCCCTCGGCGCTCACCGTCCGGGACAGGATCAGGCTCCCGTCGTCGTCCGGGTCGGCGCCGGCGTCGGCTGCCCGCGACCAGGCCGGGGACTCGGGAGGCAGCAGCAGCCGACCCTCGACCCCGGCACGGCCGTTCGCGCGGACCCGGCCCGCGTCCGCGCGTCCACCGAACAGGAGCGTCAGGCCGGTGACCACCATGGTCTTTCCCGCGCCGGTCTCGCCGGTGACGACGGTCAGGCCCCTGCCGAACTCCAGCGTGACGTCGTCGATCGCTCCCAGCCCGCGGATGCGCAGCTCGGTGAGCCGGCCGGGCCCCTCTGTGTCCTCGGAGTCGACCGACGGCGCCGGTGTCGGCATCGTCGTGCGTACTGCCACGGCTAGCGCTCCGGCCGCGGCTGCTCACGCAGGGCGGGTGCGTCGTCGTCGGCGGCCTCGTCGGGTGGGCCGCCGTCCCCGGTCACGAAACCGCGGCCGAGCACATTGCGGCTGGTGAAGAGTTCGTGCCCGGGACCGGCGTGGCGGCGGGCGTCGCGGAACCCGCGGACCGGCAGGCCGAACTTGGCGACCAGCCGGTCACCGAACGTCGATGCGTGGACGCGGGCGATGCGTACCGGCCGGTCGGCCCGCCGGACGTCCACGCTGCCGCCGTCGGGGATCTCGACGATGCGCCGGCCGTCCGCCGAGACCCGTGCCCGGTTGCCGTCGGCGGGGACTGCGACGATGAGCACGGAGTCGGGTGAGGTCACGAGCGGCCGGGCGAAGAGGGCGTGGGCGTTGCTCGGCACGAGCAGGAGCGCCTCGACGTCGGGCCAGACGACGGGGCCGCCGGCGGAGAAGGCGTAGGCGGTCGAGCCGGTCGGGGTCGCGCAGAGGACGCCGTCGCATCCGAAGCTCGTCAGCGGCCGGCCGTCGATGGCAAGGACGACGTCGAGCACCCGGGATCGCTCGGCCTTCTCGACCGACACCTCGTTGAGCGCCCACGTGCCGCCCGTGACGGCGCCATCGCTGTCCAGGACCTCGATCTGCAGCGCCAGCCGTTCCTCGACGGAGTACAGGCACCGCTCGATGGCGCTGAGAGTCTCCTCGACCGCCTCCGGCTCGGTCTCCGCGAGGAAACCGACGCGGCCGAGGTTGACCCCCATGAGGGCGGCATCGGTGTAGCGGGCCAGTTCCGCGGCACGGAGGAAGGTGCCGTCGCCTCCGAAGACCATGACGATCTCGGCGCCGCGCGCGGCATCGGCGTCCGCGGCCACGACTTTCGCGTCCGGGATGCCGAGGTCCGGCGCCTCGTCGGCCAGCACCCGGACGACGATGCCCCCGGCGATGAGCCGTCCGGCCGAGGTCCGGGCCAGCTCGACGATGTCGGACCGTCCGGTGTGGACGGTGAGCAGCACCCGGCGTTGCTCGTCCGGTGCCTCGGCCGGTTCCGGCCTTCCCTCGGTCACGCGTCCTCCTCGTTGGTGCCCGCCGGCGACCTTGCCGGCGCTGCTGTGCCCCTCGCGATCGTCGCCGGACCCCTCACGAGGGGCCCTGTTCGACCGCGCGACGGACGTCGTCCTCCGCCGGCGGTCCGGCGTCGCGCCGTAGCCAGAGGAAGAACTCCACGTTGCCGGCCGGGCCGGGTAGCGGGCTGGCCACCACTCCGGCCGTCCCCCACCCGAGGGTGGCCGCGGACCTGGCCACGTCGAGCACCGCCGCGGCGCGGGCGCCGTGGTCCCGGACCACTCCCCCGGCACCGAGGCGCTCGCGGCCCACCTCGAACTGCGGCTTGACCATCGGCAGCAGGTCGGCGTCCGCGCGGGCGCAGGCCGTGAGGGCGGGCAGGACCAGCCGTAGGGAGATGAACGAGAGGTCGGCCACGACCAGGTCGGCGGGGCCCCCGATCGCCTCCGGAGTCAGACTGCGCACGTTGGTGCGCTCGTGTACCCGTACCCGCTCGTCAATCCGCAGTGACCAGGCCAGTTCGCCGTACCCCACGTCGACCGCCACCACCTCGGCGGCGCCGCGGCTCAGCAGCACCTCGGTGAAGCCGCCGGTCGAGGCCCCGGCGTCCAGGGCGCGTCGTCCCTCGACGGTGACCGGGAACGCCTCCAGGGCGCCCAGCAGCTTGTGAGCGCCGCGGGACACCCAGCTCGGCTCGTCCGGATCGGTGCGGACGACGACGGGCGTGCCGGCGTCCACACCCGTCGCCGGCTTTGTGGCGGCGCGGCCACCGACCGCGACTCGGCCTCCGGTGATCAGGGCGACGGCGTGCTCGCGCGAGCGGGCCAGCCCCCGGCGCACGAGTTCGGTGTCCAGTCTGCTGTGACGCGCCATCAGACCGAGTCGATCGTGCCGAGCTCCCGTTGCAACCGTGCGTGCTCGGCCTCGAAGACGCCGACGTGCTCGGAGACAGGTCGCTGCTCGAGATTGCCGAAAGACGTCCCGTCGGGCGGATCGACCGCCACGGGGGGCGATGCCTCCTCGGTCGGGCGGGCATCCGGGGACCCGTCCGAGCGCACCGGACGAGGGAGCGGCGGACCCGGGAGCGGGCGCGCGGGGCTCGGCTCGGTCATGTCGCTCGTCTCTCGCTAGGGGCCCGCCGGCGTGCCGGTCTGCTTTGCTCCGCAGGTTACCGGCCGGGGACGACCGGACGGCGCGACGAACCAGGCGATAGCGTCCCACCAGCCCGTTTCCCGATGTGCCTAGGAGGCCCGCCCGCGTGGCCACGATGGACCAGTGCCTGACCGCTCTCAAGGGGATCCTCGGGGACCTGGCGGCCAACCCGGCCGCCGCCGGCCTCGACCGGAGCCTGTCCTGCCGGCTGACCGACCTCGACCAGGTGGTCATGGGCCGGCTCGGCTCGGGGGCGGTGCGGGATCTGCAGGCCGTGCCGGACGGACCGGCGGTACCTAAGGCGGACATCCGCCTGACGATGAGCAGCGACGACCTGCTCGCCCTGACCGACGGGCGGCTGCACTTCGGGCCCGCGTGGGCATCGGGCCGGGTGAAGCTGGAGGCCGGGCTGCGGGACCTCCTGCGGCTCCGCAAGATCCTCTAGCCCTCCGCCGGGGAAGCCGGCACCAGTTCCCACTCCTCGAGAGCCGCACGGGCCCGGTCGTCGGCTGCACGGACCTGGACCGCGGTGCCCTCGTCGGGATGCCGCGACCAGTGGGCCACGCACAGCGCACGGAGACCGTCGAGCCCGTCCCCGTCGGCGTCGGCGTCGGCGTCGGCGGCCGGAGTCTGCCCCGCGTCCAGGACCAGCGCTTCCTCGGCGTCGGCGAAGCGGGCCGCCCAGCCTCCGCAACGTGTGCCCGTGGCCTCCACGCGCACCGGCGGGTGCAGGACGAGCAGCCCGCCCGCGTCGGGCGCGAGAAGGTCCGGCCGGTGCTCCGGTGGCGCGGCGAGCAAGGTCACCGGATCGGTGACGCCCGTCAGCACCAGCAGGCTCGCTGCCCCCCCTCGCCGGGCTCCCTCGATGTCGGTGTCCAGTCGGTCGCCCACGACCAGCGGTCGCTGTGCTCCGGTCCGCCGGACGCATTCGGCGTGCATGGCCGGATCGGGCTTGCCGGTGACGAGGGGCCGTCGGCCGGTGATCGCACTGACCACGCCGACCATTGCACCGTTGCCGGGCAGCGGGCCCCGGGGTGAGGGGATCGTCGCGTCGGTGTTGGTGGCGATGTGCAACGCGCCGGCGCGGATGGAGACGATGGCCTCGGCGAGCTGGGCCCAACCGACTTCGCGGCCGTAGCCCTGGACCACCGCGGCAGGCTCGTCCTCTGCTCGGTCGACGACGGCGAGCTCGGCCGCCCGGAGCGCTGTGGCGACGCCGGGGCCTCCCACGGGGAGGACGCGCGCACCGGTCCCGAGCATCTCCGCCACCACGGTCGCGGCGGCCTGCGAGCTGGTGATGACGTCAGCGGGTCGGGCCGGGACCTCGAGCTCGACGAGATGGCGGGCCACCTCCTCGGGCGTCCGTGCCGCGTTGTTCGTGACGAAGCCCAGTCGCATGCCGCCGGCGCGGGCCGCCGCGAGCGCCTGCGGCACACCGGGCACGGCGTCAGGCCCGACGTACACCACTCCGTCGAGGTCGAGCAGCGCCACGTCGAACGCGGCGCTGGGCGCGGTGGCACTGCCGGCCGCGAGGGGCACTTCCGCGGTCACGCCGAACCCGCTGCCTGGCGGCGGGCCCGGACCCCGCGCAGAGCCCGGGCGTAGTGATGCTGGTCCGGTCGCATCGCCACAGCGAGGGCCAGGTGCTCGGCTGCCAGACGCAGTTCGCCGGCTCGGCTCGCGGCGAGTCCGAGGCCGAAGTGGGCGTAGTCGTCGGTGGGGCTGACTGCGACCAGCGCGGTGAACACCGTCATGGAGTCGGCGTACCTCCCGGCGTCGTACTGCGCGCGGGCCAGCGCCTCGAGGATGCTTCGCGAGCCCGGTTCCACGGCCGAGGCCCGGGCCAGGAGAGTGGCGGCGGCGGCGGGGTTCCCGTTCGCCAGCAGCTCCACCCCACGCTGGTACCACTCGTACACGTCGCCCTCGGGGAGCTCCGACTCCGTCACGTGCACCCCTTTCCCGTCCAAGACCGACGCGCTCCCGCGACCGTCGCACCGCCGCCGGCCTTTCCCGCCGACCGCGACGGCGACCGAGCCCGGACCCGCTCCTACGATCACCGTCGTGCCCGTGCCGTCCGGTCCCCCCTCGTCGCCCGCGGCGGGGCTCGAAGTTCGGCCCTTCCGGGCGCTGACCTACCGGCGTCGGGACCCGCAGCACTTGGCCCGGGTGAGCTCGCCAGCCTACGACCTGGTGACACCCGCCGGCCGGGACCGTCTTGCCGACGCGGACCCCCACAACATCGTCCGTCTCATCCTTCCCCACGTCGAGCCGGCGCCGGGGAGTCGGGAGCCCGCGGCTCGTTCGGCCGACCAGGCGGCGCAGACGCTGGCCCGGTGGCGGGCCGACGGCGTCCTGGTCCGCGACGACGAGCCCGCTCTGTGGTTGTACGAGCTCACCCCCCCGGACGGGCAACACCCGACGGTGGGCTGGCTCGGTGCGGTGGCGATCCCACCAGTCGGTTCCGGCGCGGTTCTGCCGCACGAGGACACCTATCCCGCCGCAGTCGAAGGACGTCGAGCACTCCTGACGGCGACCGCTACCGATCTGGAGCCCATCGTCCTGGCCCACGACCCCGAACCGGAGGTGGCCCCGAACTCAGCGGAAGTGCCCGGACGGCAATTCCGACGCTGGAGGTGCAGGACACCGAGGGCGTCCGCCATCGGCTGTGGCGAGTGACCGACCGGGCGACCCTGGAGGATCTGACCACCGCTCTCGCGCGGACGGGAGCCGTGATCGCCGACGGCCACCATCGCTTCGCCGCCGCTCGGGCCAACGCAACTGCTCAGCGCGGATCGCCGGGCAGCGATGCGGTGCTGGCGCTGGTCACCCCCATGGGACCAGGTGGGCTGCGGGTGGCCGCCATCCACCGTGTCCTGCCGAACCTGCGGCTCGATGAGGCCACGGCCGCCGCGGCGCAGGGCTTCGGCCTGGACGAACTGTCGGTCGTCGGAGACGGTCCGGACGCCGTGATGGCGCCGGTCCGCCGCTGGCTCGACGGGGAAGGCGGAGCCGGTTTCCTGTTCACCGACGGACGCCGGCTGGTGCGGCTGAGCCGGCCCTCGGCTGCAGTCCTGGCCGCGATCCCCGGTGCGCCCTCGGCATGGCGAAGCCTGGATGTCGTGCTCGCCCATCACGGCCTGTTCGCCCACCTGCTGCATCGCGGCGACGACCCGTCCTCGGTAGTGGTCGCCCACAGCGTGGAGGAAGCGGTCCGGACCGCCGCCGAGCGGAGCGGGGTGGCGCTGCTGCTCCGGCCCCCCTCGCCGGTCGCGGTCGCCACGGTGGCCCGGTCCGGCGCACGCATGCCGCGGAAGTCGACGCTGTTCGTGCCGAAGCCGAGGACGGGGCTGGTGCTCCGGCCGCTCGCCGACTGAACCGCGCGGGGACGGCGGGCCCACCGGTTCACGCCGTCCGCTCACGGGTTCCGGCCGCCGAGCGGGGCACCTTGCGGCCGCGACGGCAGTTGACCTCGCACACCGACGCCGTGCCGGTCCCGGTGCGCCAGAACCTGCGCTGCAGAGCGCCCTCGACCTCGATGACGTCGCCCGGTTGCCACAGAGCCGCCCGCCGCTGCAGCGAGCGGTCGTAGGTGATGCAGGTCAGGACGTCCACCGACTGCCCGCGCGCCCGTGGCTCGGGCCGGCGCACGACGAGCCGGAAGGTCAGGAGTGCGTCTCCGCTCGGCAGGGTGCGGATCTCAGCCGGGGCGGACATCCGTCCTCGGAGCACCACGTCGTTCCGGTCGATCACAGCCACGCTCATGCAGCGAGCCTCGGGCCTGGGAGCGGACGGGGGCAGCCGTTCGCCCCATCTGTGGACGCCGCCGCGACGTGTGGATGGCCGTCGCCGTCCTGTCAGCCGTCAGTGCTGCTCGTCTGCGCCCTCGCTCTGGTCCTGCTCCCGAGCCGGCTGGTCCTCTGCCGCGGGCGGATCGACCTCGCCGAGGAGTTCGGCGACCTCGGCCTCGACGTCCTCGTCGAAGCTCCTGCCCAGCCCGTGCGCGTCATCGGGCAGCTCCTCAACCGTCTCCGGTGAGGACGCCGCGCCGACGTGGCGGGCCTCCTCGAGCCCGACTGGCCCACCTTCCAGCTCCGGGTCGTCGCGGAGCTCCGGGTGCTCGTCGTCCACTTCGGTGAACTCGATACCGAGTCGGTCCAGGGCACCGGTCACGTCTTCGGAGTCGGCGGCCGCGATCGCCGTCAGCCACTGAGTGGCCAGTGCCTGCTCACCCTGCGCCTCGAGCAGGTCGGCATACGCCGACGCGAGTCTCAGCCGGAGCGAGTCAGCCCCGTCCAGCGTGCCGGGATCAGGTCGTCCGCCGAGCGCGCCCTCGAGGACCAGCCGGGCAGCGGCGGCCTCGCCGAGATCCGAACGGGCACCTGCCTCCACGATCCGGAGCTCCACGCTCTCCTCCGGGTCCGGAGCCTCTCCCAGCGCCTCCGAGACCAGCCGCAGCGCGACGTCGGGCCGGCCCTGCGCGCGCTCGCAGTCGGCGAGGACTGCCCGGTAGGCGGTGTCGCCGCTCATGCGCCGGTAGGCGCGGATCTCCCGCGCTGCCTCGGCGTAGTCGCCGGCGTAGTAGGCAGCCACGCCGACGGCCTCCCGCACAGCTGCGACCCGGGAGGCACGGTCCCGCGCCGCGCGCGCATGGGCGAGCGCCGCCTGGGGGTCCTCGTCGAGGAGGCTGCCGGCAGCGACGAGGTGCCCGGCCACCCGGTCTGCGTTCCTCGGGTCGAGTCCACGCAGGGCGCCTCGGACCGGCTGGTCCAGCTCGCGCGTGTCGACCCACTCGGGCAGCTCGGGGCCCGGTGGAAGCGGCGGACGACGGTCCTCCGGCGCACGGACGGGTGCACGCCCGTCATGTCGGCGTTCGGCCGGCCGGCGGCCGCTCGTGCCGGCACCTCCGCGATCGGGCCGCTCCTGCGGACGGCGGTCCTGCCACTGCGGTCGATCTCCTGCGGGTGCGCCGCGCTCTGCACGGTCCTGCCAACCGCCGCGTGCGTTCCGGGAGCCGCTGCCCGCGGGCCGACCCTCGGTCGGTCGCTCGCCGGTCGGACGGCG
>JALYMS010000121.1 GCA_030773535.1 Actinomycetota bacterium
TCACCGCCCACCACGCAGGTCCGCACACCCGGCGTACCGGTACCGGTGTTGAACGGGTGCTGGGTGGAGGGGAACGCCGTGGACACGACCCCGTTCAGGTCATAGGTCACATCCGCCGCCGGCGCACTCACCTTCCACTGCGAGGACAACACCGACCCCGCCGCATACGGCCGCACCACCGACCGCCCGCCCCCCGCACACACCGCCGGAGAAGCAACCGCTGCAGCCGCCGGAGCGCCGGAGACCTCGACCGGAGGAGGCGCCGGGAGCGCCTCGCTCTCCGGGGCGGCGGCCGCCGGGCTCTCCGCCGTCGCCTCGGGGAGGCTCTCGGTCCCCATCACCACCGGCGAGCGGCGCGGGGCCGGCTCCTCCGCGGACGAGGAGACCGCCGACCACGGCGCCCGCGCCGCCACCGGCGCGGCGTCCCCGCTGGGGCCCGACACCACTGGCGTGGCCAGGACGACCGTGGCCACGGCGGTAGTGAGCACGCCTCCGAGCAGCAGCCGGGGCGCCCGCCGGCGGGCGGTCCGCAGTCCTCCGCCCGTCGTGCGAGCGGCAGCCCGGTCGAGCCGACCCGGGGCGGGGACGGAGGAAGGGCGGTGCTTCAACGGGGAGGCCTCACGAACGGTGCTAATCACGGAACGTTACGGCACCGAGACTATGCGTGAAGCAATGCCTCCGAAACCTGACCTGCAACACCTGACGCAGCCGCCCCGTCGGTCAGCTGGGTCCCATGAGTCACACGCGCACCAAAGCTGTGCGGACCGTCAGTAGCCGTGGGCCGCCTTCCAGGCCGACACTGCGTCGGTCCACACGGCGGGGTCGGTCACGACGCGCATCCCCGCGGTACCGGCGGGATAGTCGCCGCGCCCCAGCCACACGATCGTCGAGGGGTTGTCGGGGCACTCCGAGTCGTCGACCACCGTGCCCGGTGGCATCTCCATCGAGTCGACGCCGTTGAGCGACTCCTCTTCCAGTTTGAAGATCGAGCACTTGATGACGACGCGGCCCCCCGACGGTGACCACTTGAAGATCGAGTTGTGGCCCGAGACCGTCTTGCCGTCCTCTTCGTTCGGCGTCTCGTACAGCCCGATCAGCATGCGGTCCAGGGTTAGGGTCTCCCCCTCGGGCGTCTCCCAGGCGCGGTCGCCCGACGGCCGTTCGGAGATCCCGGTGTGACAGCCCTCCCACAGGTTGTCGTAGAGCAGTCCGCCGACCGTGAAGTCGTTCTCCAGGCAGTCGTCGCGGATCTTCGACAGATAGGTCCCGGAGACGTAGATGTTCAGGTTGTTCGCGTTCTGAGAGGTCTCCTTCACGACGATGCCGTCCTCGACGTTGTCGCAACGCGTACCGGTGACGTGGGCCCAGTCGCGGGCGGTGACCTTCACGCAGGGGGCGTTCCACTCATCGTGGTAGTACTGCCAGGTCTCGTCGTCGTCGGCCCGCCCGAGCACCGTGCCGCCCACGACGCACGTCCGGCTCGCCGGCTCCTTCCTGCCCACCTCGAACACCGCGAGAGTCGCGGGGTACGCGATCGAGGTGGCCCCGGTCAGGTCGTACGTCACGTCGTCGCCGGGGCGCTTCGCCTCCCAGTTCGTTCCGCGCACGGACGACGTGGGGAGAGGTCTGGTGATCTTGCGACCGGGACCGTCGCACGCCGGCGGACGCGACGAGGCGCTCTCGAACGCGGTCGGCCCGGTGTCGCGGCCGAGGTAGTACGCGACACCCGCGACGACGGTGGCCAGCACCACGAGGAAGGCGACCGCGGCCAGCAGGCCGGTGCGCCCGCGTCTTGCCGAGAACATGATCTCCCGTTCTTCCGAACAGCGCCGGGGCGGGACGCGCGCGGCTCCCGGATGCGTCTTCGGCTCGGAGAGCCGGCTGATCCCGACGGTACCCGTGCGGGGAGCAGGGCCGAGCCTCTGCAGGGGCCGTCGTGACCGACCCGTCTCCCCACGAGGGGGGGCGCCGCATCCCGAGCCGGCCGCGAACAAGGCAAACTGGTCTGAGGCAAGGCGATGAGCGCACCCGCAGCAGACAAGAGGGCATCCACGTGACGGTTCCAGAGCGACTCCTTCCGCAGCCGTCACCGGGGGACGTCGGCCCCGACGAGGGCGGCGCGGTCCCCACCCCGCTGGCTCTCGTCGTCGACCTGTGCGCCCGGCTCCGGGCCGCAGGGGTGTCTTACTGCCACTGGAAGAGCAACGACGCCCTGCACCTGTCCGCGTCCGGTGACAACGACCTCGACCTCCTCGTCGACCGGCGGCACATGGTGAAGTTCACCGAGGTGCTGGCGGCCTGCGGCTTCAAGCAGGCTCGGCCACAGCGCCGGCGCTTCGTCCCGGGCGTGCTCCACTACTACGGGCTGGACGACGCCACGGGGAAGTTCGTGCACGTCGACGCCCAGGCCCAGCTGGTGCTCGGCGACGACACGACGAAGAACGTGCACGTCCCGATCGAGAAGGCCTATCTGGCCTCGTGCACCCAGGGACCGATCTTCCCCGTCCCCGCGCCGGAGTTCGAGCTGGCGCTCCTGATCCTGCGACTGGCTCTCAAGCACGGGACCTGGGACGCCGCGGCCTTCGGACTGGCGCCACTGGGCGGTACGGAGCGGCGGGAACTGGAGTACCTGCACGCGCGGGCCGACGAGCAGGAGCTCCGGCGGATCGTCGAGATCCATCTCCCCTCGATCGGCTGGACCGACTGGTCGCGGTACTCCGACGCGCTCCGGGACGAGAAGAGCCTCCCGGCCCGGCTCGCCGCCGGCCGGCGGGTCGTGGCCGGTGCGGCCGACCTGATGCGGCGACCGCAGGCGCGGGACACCGTGGTGCGTTGTCGCAAGCGGCTGGAGCTCGGCGTCCGGCACTACCTGCTCGGGCAGCGCAACACCAAGCGCCTGATGGCCGGCGGCCGGGTCGTCGCCATCGTCGGGGGCGACGGCGCCGGCAAGTCGACGCTGGTCAACAGCGTGGCGAAGTGGCTCAACGGGCCGCTGGACACCCGCGTCGTGCACATGGGCAAACCGCGCCGCAGTCCGGCCAACGTCGTCGTGAAGGGCAGCGTCCTGGTCGCCCGGCGCACCGGTCTGGTGTCGGGGTGGCTTCCGAACTACCCGACGCCGGCCGAGCACGGCGGCCAGTTCCCCGGCCATGCTTGGTTGCTGTGGCAGCTGGTCACCGCGGCCGACCGCCGACGCCAGCACCGGCGTGTCCGGAGTCTGGCCGGACAGGGGAACATCGTCGTCTGCGACCGCTTCCCGCTCGCACAGGTCACGCTCATGGACGGCTCCCGCACCAGCTGGGTACCGACGGAGGGCCTGACACCACTCGCTCGGCGGCTCGTCGCGGCGGAGCAGCGGTGCTACGCGGGGATCAAGGACCCCGACCTGCTGCTCGTCCTCCGCGTGGATCCTGACACCGCCGTCGCCCGCAAGCAGGGCGTGGACCCGGCCGACTTCGTGCGCCCGCGCTCGGCCGAGGTCTTCGCGGCCGACTGGAGCGCCACCGACGCCGTGGTGCTCGACGCATCCCGGCCGGCCGACGTGGTCCTGGCGGAGGCCCGGGCGGCGGTCTGGGCGAATCTGTGACCGGTGCCGCGGGGCAGGGTGGCAGCCGGGGGCTGACCGTCGAGTTCGCCGGCATCCCCGGTGCGGGCAAGAGCCGTCTCGTCGAGGCCTTCGCCGCCGGGCTGACCGCCCGCGGCATCCCGGTGCGGCAGCCGCAGGCCCTCCTGGGACCGGCGACGCCGGCCGGTCGACGACTGGCGCGCAAGGCGCTGGCCTCCACCGCTGCGGCCCTCGACGGGCCGGGAACGTCGGCTCGCGCTGTGCGGGCGATCGCCCGCTCCGGGCAGCCGGCAGCAGGCGACGTCGCCGGCCGGGTGGTCCAGTGGCTGGTCGCGCAGCGCGTGACGGCGGATGCCCAGCGTCGCGGGGCGGTGAGCCTCGTCGACGAGGGCGTGCTCCAGTGCCTCTGGTCGATCGGGCTCCGCGGGGACGTCGAGCCGGTACTGGCGGCCCTCGCGTCGCGCCGGGTCCACCGGCCTGACGTGGTCGTGGTCGTCCGCGTGCCGCCCGAGGTCGCACTGGAGCGCCTCACGGCACGTTCGTCCCTGCACAGCCGCACGCAACTCCTCCCGGAGTCGGAGCGACTGACGGAACTCGCGCGCGGGCACCGGGTGCTCGAGGGCCTGGTCGAGTGGTGTTCGTCGGCAGCCGCCGTCCCGGTTCTCGACGTGGCGGGGGACGACGACGGCGCCCGCGATCCGGACGTGGTGCTCGACCGTCTCTCGACCTGGTGGGCGAGCGGTCGGGACCCCGGCTCGCCCGCCGGCTGACCTCGTCGGCGGGGGACTGTCGGACGAGTAGAACCGGTGATTTCCGCTGCACGCAGTGCAGTTGGCACGCGTACCCGGATCAGCCGAGCGCTGGGGCCTGCACCGGCTCCTCCGCCGGCGGCCGGCCTCTGCCGTAATGCACCGGCGTCGGGCGCATCGCCCGTCGACCGGGGTCGGCGGACGAGGGAGTCCGGAGAGTGCGCACGGGGCGATGGGTCGACGGCCGTTACGAACCGGACCTGCCGCTGGCTGGAGGCGGGGCGCCGTCGTCCGGCGCGCTGCCCGGAGCATTCCTCCCGCGGGAACGCCAGCTCGTGGCCGCCGGGAGCTGCGACGACGATCTCACTGCAGCAGCGGAGGACGACCCAGCGAGCGGTGCACAGCCGGTGCCCGCGAGGGACGCCGGCGACCTCGTCTCGCCTCCGGGAGACGACGACCGTCTCCTGATCCGCCGACCCGGTCACCAGAGACCGTCCTGCAGTGGACGGCGTCGGTGCTGCTCCCCGTTGCGACCGTGCTCGTCGTGGGGGGCCGCGAGTGCGTTGACCCATGACGAGGGAACCGTCCCCATGGGGTTCCGTGGCGGGCCTGCAGGCCGGCCTGTCCGATGCCTTGTCCGACGGGGATCTCCCCGCGCCCCTCGCGCCGTTCGTCCCTCGTGGCCTGCCGCAGGTACCGACCGCGGCGCCGGAAGTCGTTGCCGAGCCGGTCGCCCCTCCGCCCGGGCCCGGACCGTCCCAGGCCACGCGGACGGCCGGCCGAACCCGGACGTCCACGGCGGCTCCCGAGCGGGCGCCCGTCAACAATGCAGCTGCTGACCGGCGGGCCGTCAACCGGTCACCCGCCACCCGGGCCCCGGCTGCTCCCGCCCCGGTCGCTCCCGCACCGGTGGTGGCGCCGAGCGCACCGGTGGTCGTAGCGCCCCCGCCGGCCGCTCCGGTCGTCGCGGAACCCCCGCCGGCCGCTCCGGTCGTCGCGGAACCCCCGCCGCCCGCCGAGGACGCCGTCGGCTGGACGTCGTCGACCCGAACGTGCCTCCCCCCACCCCCACGGTCACCAGTCCGCCCCCCGACCCGACGCCGACGCCCCCTCCCACCGACCCTGCGCAGACGAGCACTGGAGGGACCGAAACAAGCGCCCCGCCCCCGTGAGCCGGGAGCTTCCGCAGGCGGGTCAGGCGTGGCCGTGGGCGGTCTTCCAGGTGGCGACGGCGCGGTCCCAGACGCCGCGGTCGGCCACGACGCGGATGCCGGCGGTGGGGGCGGGGTAGGCGCCGCCTCCGGTCCACACGATGGTGGAGGGGTTGTCCGGGCAGGCGGAGTCATCGACGACGGTGCCGGCGGGGATGGCCATCGTGTCGGTGCCGTTGACCGACTTCTGCGGAACGAAGAACGTCGAGCACTTGA